>JANXTG010000001.1 GCA_025352525.1 Ferruginibacter sp. | reverse complement strand
TTTAAATCCTTCCAGGCTTCGGTGCTTCAGCATATGTTCTTCTGCTATCTTTGGCGCAACGTCAATTGGATCATCGCATTTTACAATTAATGTAGGCGCATAAGTATGGTAAAGCAAAGAATAATCGTTGGAAAAACCTTCAGTTGAAAACAATTGTTCTGAGTATAAAGAACCATCTGGCTTGCGAAACTGTGTGTGTCGTTTATGTGGAATGGATCCGAGTTGCGTATAGTGAGGCATAAGGGAAAATTACGAATTACGAATGTTGAATTACGAATTGTTTACTCAAATTTACATGTTAAAAACCAAAAAGAGTTTGACAAGAATAGGATTGATATCTGACACACATGGATGGCTTGATGAGGAAGTATATGAACATTTTAAAGATTGTGATGAAGTATGGCATGCCGGTGATTTTGGAAGTTTCAGCATTAATGAAGACCGATTAGAAGATAGATACAGTTATGGTGATTTATTTGTGCAAAAATTTGAACAGCTTTTTGAAAGAAAAATTATTTTTAGAGGAGTATATGGCAATATTGATACGCTTGAATTGAGGGCTATCTATCCGGAAAAATTATTTTTTATTTGTGAAGAGGTTAATATTTTTATGCAGCATATTGGTGGTTATCCAGGAAGATATTCTAAAGGCGTGAAGGAAGATCTTATTGCACATAAATCAGGTTTGTTTATTAGTGGACATTCGCATATTCTAAAAATTATGTACGACCAAAAACTGCACTGCCTTCACATGAACCCTGGCGCTGCCGGAAAGCAGGGTTGGCATAAAATGAGAACCATTGTACGTTTTGTAATAGAAGGTAAAGAAATAAAAAACTGCGAAGTGATTGAACTTGGGGAGAGAGGGAAAATTAATTAAATTACAATTTGTTAATTGCGGGATTAGATGCAATTGTAAGAAAAAAAATTTTTGCCAAAACTTAGGTTATTGGAAAGCTGGTTTGATCTTATACAACTCTTTTAAAAAACTGATACCCGAAATTGATGGTTCAAAAATCGTAATTATAAATTATTTACCTCCATTCGCAGTCAAATCTGCTTTGCAATTTGCATCTAAAACAGGTATTGGACCGCTTAATAAAACACCGCCCATCATACTTGTTTGTGTAGAAAAATACATTAGGCAGGAAGAATTATTACAATGCGATTTATGTGATGCATCTTCATGCTGTGAAACCATAACTGTACCCAAATTTGTTAGGCCAAGTAAATGCCCAAATTCATGATTAAGCACGGTAGTTTCCAATTTTGCACGGGTGGTCTGGTTTATGCCGCCGGAGTTGCTTGTAACAGTTGGTCCAAATATTACCAATGAGGTATTTCTATAAGCAGCACCCAAAATATTTGCAGTGGTAAAAGGCGCATCTACATAAAGCACATAAACGCTCAGCACATTACCATTTGTAAACTCTGTGCGGTTTGCCTTTTCAAGCGCACTAATATCATCGATACTAAAAACAGATTTGCCCGATGCCGGAATGGGTGTTTGAGAAAAATTTATACCTGCGGGTTTATTTACAAGCGTATTTAAAAAATTAGTAAGGTTTGAAAGCGCAGCTGCGTCTGGCGCAAAGCCCGGCATATACTGCAGTTGCACGTTTATTGATGTATATGTGCCGGCACTTAAAAATTCTTTGGCGGATGCACCTACAGATTTTGTGTTTAAGTTATTGGAAGAAGTAGGCGTATTATCTTTTTTAGAACACTGGGCAAATAATATGATTACAGCAATTAAAAAGACAAAATTTTTCATAGTATTTTATATTGGGATTTGGTAAACTCCTACAATATCATATTTTAAAACAGACCTGCATGTTAATCCCGACCTTTTAAAATTCAATTAACTTATTAAATAATAATTTATACCATTTTTTTAATTCACCATTCACATTTCACCATTCACATTTCTCTACTCAAATTTCACCACTCACATTTCACTACTCTATCCAATCTGCTATAAATACATTTGTATCTCTTGTTCCACCATTATTTCTGTTGCTGCTAAAAGCTATTTTTTTGCCATTGCTGCTAAACATCGGGAATGCATCAAAACCTTTATCACGGGATATTTTCTGAATGTTTTTCCCATCCAAATCCGCTGTATACATATTAAAAGGAAAACCTCTTTTGTATTCATGATTGCTGCAAAATATAAAATGTTTTCCATCCGGCGTAAAATTTGGTGCCCAGTTAGCCTGTTCAAGGTCTGTAACCTGGTGTGCATTACTGCCATCAACATTAGCTATCCATACTTCCATATGTGTAGGCGCAACCAGGTTTACAGCAATCAATTCTTTGTATTCTTTTATTTCTTCGGCTGTAGTTGGTCGGCTTGCACGCCAGATAATTTTTTTACCATCGTTACTAAACCATGCACCACCATCATAACCCAGCGTATTGGTAATCCTCTTAACATTTTTGCCTTTTAAATCCATGGTATATAAATCAAGATCTCCGTCACGCATAGACGTAAAAACTATTTTATCGCCTTTGGGTGAAATCGTAGCTTCTGCATCATAACCTTTTGTATTGGTCAATTGCTTTACAATTTTTCCGTTTAAGTCTACCTGAAAAATATCCATGCTTTCGTATATTGGCCAAATGTATTTGTTGCCATATTTAGATCGGTCCGGCACAGGCGGACATTCATTTCCTGATAAATGAGTAGATGCATATAAGACAGATTTTCCATCAGGGGAAAAAAAAGGGCATGTTGTTCTTCCTTTACCGCTGCTGATCAGTTTTGGCTCAAATTTTTCTGAAATTTTTGTTGGTACTTTCCCCATCCATATCTGGTCGCACATGATACCATTTTTTGGATCAGTTTTCTGAAATATTAAATATTTTCCATCCTTACTAAAATAAGCTTCTGCATTATCGCCACCAAAGGTTAACTGGCGCACATTTGCAAAGTGTGTTTCTCCGGGAAAATGAATACTATCAGTTAAGATTTCTTTTGTACGCACAATATTTTTTTCCTTAAAAGAACCAAACAAAAACAGCAGCGACAGTACTGATACAGATAGTAAATATTTCATTCTTAATAAGTTTTAGTAAAGTTAATACGCTGTCATGCGGACATTGTCAAAGATTTGTAAACTAAACATCCTAATTCTTTAATTTTGCATTTCAACATATTCAAAATGAAGCGTATTCTTCTAATAGCTTTTACTTTATTTTTAATTTCCTGTAACAGTAAAAAAAACAGGGTTGAAGAAAATTCAAATTCAGTTACCCTTTCTAAGGAAGATGTTTTAAAAAATGCTGCAATAAAAAATCCAGATTCCTTAATTCTTGTTCAAAACCTCGCAGCTTATTATCTTGATTTGCAAAACTACGATGCTGCTATGCACATAATAAATACTGCTATTGCAAAAGATACTAATAATGCGGAACTACGAGATAACCTGTCTACTATCTTTGCGCAAAAAGGCGATACAGCTAATGCTATAAAAAGTCTTGAAAAAGCAGTTGACAAGCTCGCAGCCCCACAATATATTATCAGCCTTGGTGCATTGTATGCACAATCAAAAAATCCCGAGGCGCTTGCAATGGCAGATGCATTGCTATTTGCAAACAAAGCCGGTGCAGAAAAAGAAGCTTATTTTATAAAAGGGTTGTATTACAGTTATATTAATGAAAAAGAAAAAGCAATACCTTTTTTTGATAAATGCATCAGCATTAATTATACTTTTATGGATGCTTATTTAGAAAAAGGAATAGCATTATACGATTTAAAAAA
>JANXTG010000204.1 GCA_025352525.1 Ferruginibacter sp. | reverse complement strand
AGTGTGGGCGACGATGCTGCTGTCATTGATCATTTCGGGAGACAGACAGTAATATCTTCTGATCTTTTATTGGAAGGTGTGCATTTTGATTTATCGTATACTCCCTTAAAACATTTGGGCTACAAAGCAGTGATAGTAAATGTTAGCGACATCTATGCAATGAATGCAACACCAACACAAATCGTATTAAATATTGGTTTTAGTAACCGGTTTGCATTGGAAAGTTTAGATGAATTTTACGACGGAGTGTATGCAGCATGTGCAGAATACAATGTTGATTTGGTAGGTGGAGATACCACTACATCGCTTCGTGGGTTTGTAATAAGCGTAACTGCCATTGGCGAAGTTGCACCTGATAAATATGTAAAAAGAAGTGGTGCAAAGTCAGGTGATTTAATTTGTGTAAGCGGTGAACTTGGCGGCGCATTTTTAGGACTTACTTTATTAGAACGAGAAAAAAGAATATTTGAAGAAACCGGTGCACAACCAGATTTAGAAGGACAAACTTATATTGTTGGAAGACTTTTAAAACCCGAAGCTAGAAAAGATATTATTGAATATTTTGCAGAGGAAAATATTTTGCCGACGAGCATGATTGATATTAGTGATGGGCTTAGCAGCGAACTGATGCACATTTGCAAACAAAGCCAACTCGGTTGTGTTTTGTACGAAGACAAATTACCTTTTGCTGATGACATGAAAGAGTTTGCATACAAATTAAAAACAGATCCGACTGCATGTGCATTAAGTGGCGGCGAAGATTATGAATTGTTATTTACCGTACCACAAACTGATTATGATCAAATAAAATTGAATCCGTCGGTTAGTATTATTGGTTACATGACGGATGAGGGAGAAGGAAAAAACCTTATAACCCGAGGCGGAAATAAACATGCATTGGTTGCGCAGGGTTGGAACCATATGAAGAAATAAAAAAATACAAGCCGCAAACTCTGCGGCTTTTTTATTTAAAATAACATTCATAATTTTCAAAAAGAAATCATTTGTATTATTTTTAATTATGAATAAAGGGTACGTTTACTTTCTTTTTACGATGGTTATTATGTACTCTTGCGCAGGTAGCAGAATTCCATATACTCCCGCAAAAAAATACCCCAAAGAAACCCTTCAAAAAGATTACACTCTATTAAGAAAAATACTTGAGGCAAAACACCCATCACTTTATTGGTACACACCTAAAGAAAAGATGGATAATTATTTTGAAAAGTTTTACGAAACGATAAAAGACAGTATGACGGAACAACAGTTTGCCTGGCTTGCTCTTGCTCCTGTAATAGATAAAATTCATTGCGGGCATACAAGCGTTGGTCATAGTAAGGCTTATGGCAAATGGGTGGAGGGGAAAGTAATGCCATCTTTTCCGCTGTTCATGAAAATATGGAACGATACCATGTCGGTTACAGGCAATTTAAATTATAAAAAAGACAGCACTTTTAAAAGAGGCACTTTGGTAACATCCATAAATGGGATCCCAAATAAGTTGTTGATAAAATATATGTTTGAATTTTTGCCCGAAGATGGATATTCAAGTAATGTAAATTATATCAGGCTTAGTGCCAACTTTCCATATTACCACAGAAATATTTTTGGGCTTAGTAAAAATTACAATATTGGTTACTTGAATGATGATGGAAAGGAAGAGATTGTAAAAGTTCCACTTTTTTTGCCGGTTAAAGACTCTGTAAAAAAAGATAGTCTTATTCGTAAACAAAAAAGCAAAGAACCGAAAGATAAAAAAATATTACAATACAGATCGTTTACAATAGACAGCACAAAAAATTTTGCAACAATTACTTTAAATACTTTTTCCGAAGGAAAGCTTCGTACATTTTTTAGAAGAATATTTAAAAAATTAAAAAAAGAAAATATCAGCAATGTTATTTTAGATTTAAGAAGTAATGGCGGAGGAAGAGTTGGCATGAGTACACTGCTTACAAAATATCTTTCTAGAAAAAATTTTAAAGTAGCGGATACACTTTATACAGCATCAAGAGGAATTGGCCCCTATGGAAAATATATAAAGGGCGGGCTTTTTAATAGTATTGAAATGTTTTTCATCTCAAGAAAAAACAGCGATGGAAAATATCATATGCGGTATTTGGAAAACCATTTGTACAAACCAAAGAAAAGTATGTATGCAGGAAAAGTTTATGTGCTTACAGGAGGACCAACTTTTTCAGCATCCGCAATTGTTTGCAATGTTTTAAAAGGACAAAACGATATAACATTATTAGGTGAAGAAACCGGTGGAGGTTGGTACGGCAACAATGGGATTATGATACCTGATATAATTTTACCAAACACTCATGTTCGAGTTAGATTGCCATTGTTTAGATTGGTGCAATATAACCACATAGCCATAAAAGGTACGGGGGTAATGCCCGATATTTTAGTACCAACGAGCTACGATGCATTACTAAAAGGCTATGATAAAAAAATGGAAGAAACGAAAAAGTTGATAAAAATGGATAAAAGATAATCCTACCGAGATAGCTAAAACGCTCACTAAATAAAATATATCTTAAAAAGATTTTGAATTTTTTAGATTTAGTATTTAATTATTTATATAAAAATTATCCCCATCTTTTAAAAATGGAAATTTATTTCTAATCTCCATCAGGGTTTCTTTTTCTAATGTAATTGTAAAAATATCTTCATCATCTGCCTTATGGTATAACACTGCACCGGCAGGATCTACCATCATACTGTTACCGCTGTGGTAAATATTATTACCATCATCTCCAACTCTGTTTACACCCACAACATAACTCTGGTTTTCAATTGCTCTTGCACAAAGTAAGGTTTTCCATGCATGGCTGCGGCGCTCCGGCCAGTTGGCTACATAAATTAATACATCATACTCGGCTTCACTTTTATCTGTTGGGTTTTGCCGTGCCCAAATCGGAAATCTCAAGTCGTAACATATTTGCAAATTTATTTTCCAGCCTTTTACACTTGCTATTAGTCTTTTATTACCCGGGCTGTAATGTTCCGTTTCATTCCCAAAGCCAAAAAGATGTCTTTTGTCGTATACGCCATATTCACCGTTTGGCAACATCCAGATAAGCCGATTATAAAAATGTTCATTCTCTTTTATAATCACACTTCCGGTCAAAATAATTTTATTTTCTGCAGCCACACGTTTCATCCAGGTTACTGTTTCCCCATTCATAGCTTCCCCCAGCAATACATTGTTCATAGAAAAACCGGTACTGAACATTTCCGGTAAAACAACAATTTCTGTAGGCTCTTCAATTGCTTTTATTTTTTGTTCAAACATTACAAGGTTAGCTGTTTTATTTTCCCAGTGAAGATTCGTTTGTATAATCGATATAGTGAGTGGTTGCATATTTTATTTAATTAGTTACAGTTTTTGTATACAGAATAAATTATTAACTATTTTCTTCTTTTCTTTTTACAATTAAAAACCAATCATTTTCCAAAGGCAGGTAGCCCATATCATAACAAAAATAATATACATCACCTTTTTTATTGGTGTAAGTGTGTGTGTAATACTTAAACTGAAACCCTTTCGCCAATAATTTTTCAGCATTTGTTTTTCCTGTCTCTTGATTGGTTGTAATAATTGTTTCTAGGACTCTTCGATTTTTACCCAAAGCATTATTAATGTTACGTACAAGATTTGTAGTGCCAGATTTTAGCCCATTGTTGTATTCATTTCTGCAATAATC
>JANXTG010000214.1 GCA_025352525.1 Ferruginibacter sp. | reverse complement strand
TCTTCAAAACTACCATCTGCTTTAACTTCGCCTTTGTCAATAATTACTATTCTGTCGCTTATCTTTTCAACCACATCCATAATATGGGAACTGTAAAATATTGTTTTACCTGCTTTTTTTAACTGTGCTAAAATTTCTTTTACCAATATTACCGCATTGGCATCAAGCCCACTTAGCGGTTCATCAAGAAAAATTATTTCTGGGTTGTGTATGAGTCCGCTGATGAGCAAAACCTTTTGTTTCATACCCTTACTATAGCTCGTCATTCTGGTGTTTGCCTTGTCGTGCAGGTCAAATAAACGTAGCAGTTCATTTGATTTTTTAGTAATTACATCGTCTTCAAGGTTATATAATTTTCCGCTAAAACGCAGGTACTCCATCGGTGTAAGCACTTCGTACAAAGCAGCAAGTTCAGGTATATAACCAATTTTCTGTTTTACTTCAATAGGATTTTCCCTTACATCTATACCCATAACTGATACTTCTCCTTCAAAGTCACTCGTAATACCACAAAGTATTTTAATGGTGGTACTTTTTCCTGCACCGTTCGGCCCAATATATCCTACAATTTGTCCGGCTTCAATATTTAAATCAATACCTTTTAAAACGTAATTGGTATCGTAGGCCTTTCTTAAATTTTCAATTTGAATGATGTACATGGGGTGAAGTATGAATTAGGAATTAGGAATTCGGAATTCGGAATTAGCAATAATGTTTGTTACAAAATAACATTAATAAAATTAAAATAAAAATGTGCAAACATTTTACCGTTTGCACATTTTTTTATAGTATCAGGTTATTAGATGTAAGACTTAAGATTGATTATTATAATCAAAATCCTCATTTCAAACACTATATTTTATTTTGAAAAAGACTAAATGTCACCAAGATCCCTAGTCACCCGGGTTGATTCTTTTGTCCTATATCTTTTGTCTTTCATCTTTTGTCTTGTATCTAACATCTTGTGCCTTGCGTTTTGTATCTATTTCAATATACTTCTTCCTATTACAATTCTTTGCACTTCACTTGTACCCTCATAAATCTGTGTAATCTTGGCATCTCTCATCATTCTTTCTACATGGTATTCTTTTACAAAACCGTAGCCACCGTGTATTTGCACAGCTTCTGTAGCAGTCCACATAGCGGTTTCGCTGCTAAATACTTTTGCCATACTGCTGCTGAGTGTATAATCTATGTGTTCATCTTTTTCCCAAGCAGCTTTCATACAAAGCAAACGTGCAGCTTCAATTTTTGTAGCCATATCTGCCAGTTTAAACTGTATAATCTGGTGGTTCATTATTTCAGTTTTAAAGGCTTTTCTCACTTTGCTGTATTCCAATGAAAGTTCAAAAGCACCACTCGCAATACCCAACGCCTGTGCAGCAATTCCTATACGCCCACCGGCTAAAGTTTTCATAGCAAATTTAAAACCGAAGCCATCTTCACCAATTCGGTTTTCTTTCGGCACTTTTACATCATTAAATAAAATGGTATGCGTATCACTACCACGAATGCCAAGTTTGTTTTCTTTAGCACCAACTACCACTCCGGCCCATTTTTTCTCTACTATAAAGGCATTTATTCCACGGCTTCCTTTGCTTGCATCTGTTTGCGCAATTACTAAATAAACGCTTGCACTGTTACCGTTTGTAATCCAGTTTTTTGTACCGTTCAATAAATAAAAATCACCTTGGTCTTCAGCGGATGTTTGTTGCGAAGTGGCGTCGCTACCGGCTTCCGGCTCACTTAATAAAAATGCACCAATGTACAGTTCACCGTCTTTTTTACCCTGCGCCAAAGGTTTTAAATATTTTTGCTTTTGTTCTTCATTAGCATATTCCTGCAAACCATAACAAACCAAACTGTTGTTCACACTCATACAAACACTCACACTCGCATCCACTTTGCTAATTTCCTCCATCGCAATCACATAGCTCATTGTATCTAGTCCACCACCGCCATATTCCGGTTTTACCATCATCCCCATAAAACCAAGATCAGCCAGTTTTTCTATTTGTTCTCTCGGAAAAGTCTGGTGTTCATCTCTCTCAATAACACCGGGCAAACATTCATTTATTGCAAAATCTTTTGCAGCCTGTTTAATCATAAGCTGCTCTTCTGAAAGTTGGAAATTCATAATTAAATTTTTGTGCTGCAAATTTAGGGGTTTGGCACGTAGTAAATCATTAATTGAAAATTTGAAATCATAAGTTTTGGGGCTATAAATATTTGTTTAAAATCAGCTTTGTTGCGGCTATGCGTTGCAAGTCCTCGTTGCGCTTCGCTCCACTGTGGGCTTTTCACTGCTATCCGCCAGCCCTTGTGCTTTTGTTTTTCAATTTTACTATTCCACACGGCCTGCAACCTTTTTATTAAATTCCTGATATAATAAAAATTAAGGTTTATAAAAGTGCATTTCCTTATTATTCTTGCTCCCTTATCTTTGTCACTCCATGCAAGCCAGCTCCCAAAATTTACGGATACAAAAACGAATAGCTGTTCTTTCAGTCATTTTGTTTCTAATAAAAATGTTGGCATACTTGCTCACACATTCTGTAGCCATACTTACAGATGCGCTTGAAAGTATTGTAAACATCGTTGCAGGCGCACTGGGCATTTACAGCCTTATTGTTTCGGCCAGACCCAAAGATAAAGACCATCCTTACGGTCACGGAAAAGTTGAATTTATTTCTTCAGCAGTAGAAGGTACTTTAATTTTTGTAGCAGGTATTCTAATTATTTATGGAGCTTCAACAAGTCTTTCTTCGCCAAGACAAGTTCATAAACTTGATTGGGGAATAATT
>JANXTG010000193.1 GCA_025352525.1 Ferruginibacter sp. | reverse complement strand
GCAATTTCGTGCAATAATGTAATGAGAAACGAAAATTTATTTAAGTCGCCGTTTACACTAATTCGGTGGCCTTTACTTTCATGAGCATGCCTATAATCGCCTAACACACTGCTGCGGCTTCTTGTAATTGTCAGTTGTATTTTATAGTCATGCAAATATTCAAGTATCGGCTCATAACTTCCGTCAGGTAAATAAGACTGTAAAGCAGAAAAATCAACTTTTGTTTTAGACATTTTTTTTACTGTTCAGTTTGGATATTGCGGTTACTTCTGCGGCAAGATAGATTAGGTACATAAATAACGAAATAAACACACCCTTTTTATTGTACGTTGGACCTACGAGTACAACATATGCAAGTACAGCAAGTACAGTACTAAACATCTTTATCATCATACCCGCAATTACGCTTCGTATAAAAACATTAGGGTTTTTATTACTGAGCGCATTTTTCTGCATAAAAAACACAAGTAACCCTGTTCCCATAAAAAGAAAATTGGCACCCATTAAAACATTCTTATCTATATTATATTTCTGCCAAAGGTTTGTTGCACTAAAAATAAATATAGTGAGTACAATAAAAATTACTAAAAGTGGTAACAGCATTCTACCGAATAGCTTCATAAGATTATTTTTTTGGCGCAGTATCTTTTATTACTTTGTAGATAAGCACTAATATAATAAGTAAGGGTAAGGCCCAAACAATTATGGGGTTTTTAAATCTAAATAAAGAGTCCAGCTTTAAGCCTGCATAAACTGATACAACCAGGGCAACAGTTAGTTGTGTAGCAAAGCCAGCATATTTCCACAGAAGACTGTTATCTACCTTTTTTTTATCAGGCTGATGGTCAATCATTGGAGTTTTCAACTTTAGGTAAAACAATTCTATTCGTATCCAATTCTTTAACGTTGCCTTGCAAAACTTTTTGAATATTCTTTAAATAATTATCCTGGTATTTTAGCGCCTGCTCCATTGAATCTGTTCTTATTTTTAATTGCCTGTATTCTTTTATTTGTTTTGCATTACCCATGCCTGTACCCGGCAGATAATATTTTAAAGGTGTAAAAATAATTAGTGAGGCAGTCAGCCCAACCATCAAAATAAAAACGGTGCTTAACACAATATAAACACCCATACGGGTAAGCTTAAATTTTACAACTTCTTCAAAAGTGTCTTCATTCATAATTACCAGCCGGTAATGACTCCTAAGTCTTTTTAAAGTATTGTTTACATCCGGCATTGACATAATTCCTAATATTGACTGCTTTAATCCTTATCTCCGCTAAATTAGTTATTAAAGCAATAAACGTAAATTTTTAACAGAAATAAATAACATATTGTTTCTAAGTTAATGTGGTAGGGGTTATTTTTGGGAGATATTGAAGAATAAATACGAACTTTAAATCTATACTAACCATTGTCTTTCATGTTAAAATCGAAGGTTTTATTTATAGGAATTTTAATAACATGTGCGTTCTGTTATTCTACCAAATCGATGGCACAACCTACATGGACAATTGATCCATTTGGAAAGGAAAAAAAGCCTGTGAAATATGAAGAAAAAAAATTAGCCTCTGAGAAAACAGGCGAAAAAAAATTTAGAGGGGTTCGAAAGTTTTTACAGAATAATACTTCACATTACAATTTTTACTTTAACGCTAACAATAAATTAAATCACGTTATAGAGCGGGCCAAACTGTCAAACAAAGATGATTATGCAAAAATGCTTTCGTTTTATCCCTACTCATTAGATAATACAGCAAGTCAAAAATCTGAGCTTGATTCCGTTATTTATAAATCTACAGCAGGGATATTGTTGCATGATTTAAGATCTGAATGGGTTGATAATTTTTATATGCTTATTGGAAAATCCTATTTTCTAAAAAAAGATTTTGATTCTGCTGCACTTACATTTCAATTTATAAATTACAACCTCTTTCCTAGAACCAAAAAGGATGATGGCTACAACAAAATTGTAGGTTCAAATGAAGGGATGGCAGGAGCAGGGTCTGTCTCCATTGCTGATAAAGAAAAAAGAAATATTGTACAGAAAATTTTTACACAACCTGCAAGCCGAAACGATGCCCTTATCTGGCAGATAAGAACTTTTACTGAACAGAAAGAATATGGTGATGCAGCCGGGTTAATAAGCATATTGCAAAATGATAAAAATTTGCCTGCACGTTTAAAGAATGACCTTGAAGAGGTTACATCTTATTGGTTCTATTCACAAAATAATTTTGATAGTTCTGCAGTTCATCTTCAAAAAGCTTTAAGTAATGCTGATACAAAAGATGATAAAAGCAGATGGGAATATCTGCTGGCACAGATGTATGAGTTTACAGGCAAGTTTGATGAGGCTTCTCAATATTATCTAAGAGCAGCACACCAAACATCTAACCCTGTATTGGATATTTATGCCAGATTAAATGAAGCCAAAATGTTTAGAAATACAGGTAATTTTAAAGAGCTTGATAATACTATTTCAAATCTTTTAAAAATGGCAAAAAGGGATAAGTACGAACCCTTTAGAGATATTATATATTACTCTACTGGCCAGCTTAGTCTACAAAAACCCGATACATCCAATGGAATTATTTATTACAATAAAAGTGTTTCTTATAATAATATAGAATCAGGTTACAAAGACAAATCATTTTTTCAATTGGCTAATATTGCGTTTAAACAACAGCGTTATAAAGATGCATATGCTTATTATGATAGCCTGAGTGCTGCCAGCAACAAAACATCCCAAGAATTATCTTTAATAGAAGACCGCAAAGAATTGCTTAGTCGTTTGGTACCTAAATTAATTTTAATAGAAAGGGAAGACAGTCTTCAAATGCTTGCAGCACTGCCTTCTGCAGAAAGAGAAGTTTTAATAAAAAAAATGGTCAAAAAATACCGCAAAGAAAATGGGTTAAAAGAAGAAGATGAATTTGCGGGAAATACATTGATAACATTTGCAGACCGAAACAAAGAACCGGTTGATTTGTTTAAAGCTGCAGCAACCAATACAGGAGAATGGTATTTTTATAACGCCAGTTTAAAATCAAAAGGGTTTAATGAATTTAAAAGCAAATGGGGCAAAAGAACAAACGTAGATAACTGGCGCAGAAAAACTGCAATTGATGCTAATGCCAATAATTCCGTTAATGGTTTGTCTTCTCTTGACCCTAATGCACCCGATCCAGGAAATAAAAAAACCGGTATAGATGGAGTCGTAAAAAGTACTGATTATTCTTTTGATGGATTGATGGCTGAACTGCCACTCTCCAAAGAAAAAATAGATTTAAGCAATGTTGTTATTGCTGCAAACCTTTATGAAGCTGCACAAATTTTTCAAAATGAATTGCAGGATTATGAGCAGGCTATTGCTTTGTATGAAGATTTTTTAAAAAGATTCCCTTCTCATGTTAAAATACCTGATGTATACTTTGGATTGGCATACTGCTACAATAAAATCGGCAATTCCGCAAAAGCATCTTTGTACTCAAATCTATTAAAAACAAATTTTTCAGGAAGTGATGCAACAAAGGTTTTATTAAATCCTTCTCTTCTTAAAAAAGGAGAAAAAAATCCGGAAGTAACGGCACGCTATGAAAGCGTTTACAACATGTTTGTGGAAGGTAATTTTGAACAGGCAACGAAGGCAAAGAAAAAAGCTGACAGTACTTATGGCAACAACTATTGGTCGCCACAACTTTTATATATTGAAGCCGTTTATTTAATTAAAGAAAGGCAGGACAGCGCTGCAATTTCAGTTTTAAAAAATATCGAATCTTTATATTCAACATCAACACTAAAACCAAAAGCTACCACCTTAATCAGTGTTTTGCAAAGGAGAAATGAAATTGAAAAATATTTAACTGATCTGCAGGTAACGAGAATTACCGACGACCAGATTGTTATTGCAGACAATAAAATACCGGTTGTTGTAAAAGCACCTGTAAAACCTGCGGAAGTAAAAATGAAAGCACCTGCAATTGTTAAATCTGTTATATCAGATACCATAAAAACGCCTTCAATTTATATAAATAAATCTTTTACTTTATCGCCGGAACGACCTCACTATGTTGCAATGATTTTAGACCAAGTTGATGCTGTTTATGTAAATGAAGCAAAAAATGCTTTTGTACGTTTTAATAAAGAAAGCATGGCTACAATAAATATTTCCATAGCAAAAGATACGATTGATGCTTCAAGATCTCTGTTGCTTTTTCAGCCATTTGCAAATGCGGCTGAAGCAATAAAATATTTTGATAAAATTAAAAAAGCTTCTTCATCTGAAGTTTCATGGTTGCAACCCGCAAAATATTCTTTCATCATTATTTCGAATGATAATCTTTTACTGCTTAAAACCAATAAAGATATTATCAGTTATAAACAGTTACTCAATTTAAATTTTGGTAATAAATTTTAAATTCCTTTTTTCCTCGTTATTTTTTTAACCATTCTACATCTTTATGAAACGATCTGTAAGCATACTCTGGCGTATTTTTTTATTTGGCTTTGCAACGGTAATAATCGTTCTCTTATTTGCAAATTTTGGTGTTTTCGGAAAAATGCCTTCTCTGCAGGAACTGGAAAATCCTGAAGCAGATCTAGCAAGTGAAATTATAAGTTCCGACGGGGTATTAATGGGTAAATATTATTCTGAAAATAGGAGTGAGGTTAGATTTGATGAAATTTCTCCAAATGTTTTTCATGCTTTAATTGCAACGGAAGACGAACGTTTTTTTGATCACTCAGGTATTGATGCGCAGGCTCTGGGCCGTGCTTTTTTCTCCTTGGGAAAGCAGGGTGGTGGCAGTACTATTACCCAGCAGCTTGCCAAAATGATATTAAAGCAGGGAAGGGGTAACTTTTTTCAAAGGGGAACACAAAAAATTAAAGAATGGATAATCGCTGTAAAGCTTGAAAGGAATTTTACAAAAGAAGAAATTCTTGCACTTTATTTAAATCGAGCACCATGGGGGAATGTATATGGTATTAGAAACGCAAGCCGTACCTATTTTCAAAAAGAACCTAAGAATTTAAAGATTGAAGAATCTGCTGTTTTAATAGGTATGTTGAAGGGGTTTATTTATGAACCAATCAGGCATCCACGTGCTGCAATTGACAGAAGAAATATTGTGATAGGGCAAATGGTTGTCGCTAAAGAACATTACCTAACTGCGGCAGAGGCAGCGAATCTTAAAGCCAAACCACTTATTACGAATTTTAAGCAAATTGATGAAAACGTTGGTACAGCTCCATATTTTAGACGGGCATTGGTTGGCTTAATGAAAGACTGGTGCAATAACAACAGGAACCCTAAAACTGGAGAAGCATATGATCTTTACAGAGACGGATTAAAGGTTTACACTACTATCGATTCCCGCATGCAGCAATATGCTGAAGAATCAATGCAGTTGCACATGCCGACCGTACAAAGCAGATTAAACGCAAGCTTAAAACAAAAAGGGGATAAAATCTGGAAGGGTCATGATAATATTATTGAGGCCGCAATGAAATATACTGACAGATGGAAAACAATGAAAGAAGATGGTGCAGATGAAGCCACCATAAAAAAATCTTTTTTAGTCCCTGTAAAAATGAAAATATTTTCTTGGAAAGGAAATGAAAAGCATGAGAAGGATACGATATTAACGCCTTTTGACTCTATCAAATACCACAAGCAATTAATGCAAACATCTTTTGTTGCCATGGATCCACGAAGTGGAGAAGTTAAAGCATGGGTTGGCGGGATAGATTTTAGATGGTTTAAATACGATCATGTAACTGCAAGCAGGCAGGTAGGTTCAACCTTTAAACCATTGCTTTACACGCTTGCAGTTACCGAACTTGGCTATACACCTGAAACTTATATTCCCGGTGGTCCTTTAACTTTAGGTGGGCAAACAATTAGTACGGGAGGCGGTACATGTGCTTATTGTTTGGCTAAATCAATAAACGGTTGTGCCTGGCATTTAATGGGTTCTATAGGTGTGAAAAAAACAATTGAGTTTGCCCAACTTTGTGGTGTAAAAGTTACCATTCCTCCATATCCTTCAATTGCGTTGGGAACTGCGGAAATTCCTATGTTACAAATGTTACAGGCCTACACAATGTTTCCTAACAAGGGTTACAATACAGAACCTGTGTTTGTAACAAGAATAGAAGATAAGAACGGTAACTTATTGCACGAGTTTCCCATTGCACAAAGCAAACAGGTTATTGGAGAATCAGATAATTACACCATGGTAAAAATGATGGAAGGTGTTATAAAGGCAGGTACAGCCCGCAGGTTAAACAGTTATAATATACCGGTTGAAAAAGCAGGAAAAACAGGAACAACAAATGGAAATACAGATGGTTGGTTTATAGGTTACACCCCAACATTACTTGCAGGCACCTGGGTTGGTTGCGAAGACCCTTTTATTCCTATTTATAGCAACGGCGGCGGTGCAGAAATGGCGGCTCCTGCCTGGGGTAATTTTATGACCAAAGTTTATGCAGATAAAAGGTTTGAAAGCTATACAAGTCAAAAAGAATTTAATGCACCGGCTGAACTTAAAAATGCACCAATTTTTGCAGATGCTAATTTTCAAAATTTACTTAGCCAGGGCGATAGTTTAACTGAAGACAGCGGCAATGGTGCTGCGGGTGATTTTTTACAAGAAGATCTAAGCGATATGAATGCACCGAATATTATTACAGATACAAACAAAAACAAGGAGAAGAAAAAAGAAGAAAAAAAAGAGCCTAAGATTTCTACAACACCGTTGATTGTAGATGATAAAAAAAATATACCAAAGCCAAAACCAAAGACAAACGGAAATGATTACTAAAACTTTATATTAAAAAAAAGCAGCCTTTTAAAGCTGCTTTTTTTATGTGGATTAAAATTATTTTTTTATTTTTTATAATCAGTAAAACCAACTTTTATAAGTTGCCGTAAATTATTTCATCAAATTAAAACTTAAAACAAAAATTTTAAAAAAGAAGTTATGAAAAAAATTAAAAATCTATTTATGCTTGCAGCAATAGCAATGGCTACTAATACTGCATCTGCACAAATGGAAAAAACAGTGATGGTTGGCGGTGCTGCTATGTATCCCTCAAAAAATATTGTTGAGAACGCTGTAAACAGCAAAGACCATACAACATTGGTTGCAGCAGTAAAAGCAGCTGGTTTGGTTGAAACTTTACAAAGCGCAGGACCATTTACAGTATTTGCTCCAACAAATAAAGCTTTTAATAAATTACCTAAAGGAACTGTAGAAACTTTATTGAAAGCAGAAAACAAAAAGATGTTGCAAACTGTACTTACATATCATGTAGTTGCAGGTAAGTTAAGTGCTGCTGATCTTGTAGCAAAAATTAAAGCAGGTGGTGGCAAAGCAACACTTAAAACTGTTGCAGGTCCTAATCTAACACTTTCTTTAAAAGGTAAAAAAATACAAATTACTGATACTTCAGGTGGAAAATCTTATGTAACTATTGCAGATGTAAATCAAAGCAATGGTGTTATACATGTGGTTAATGCTGTTTTGGTACCAAAGTCATAACATATTTTTATTCTTTGGCTTAAAGCTTCTCCTTATCGGAGAAGCTTTTTGTTTAATGTAAATATCCAGCTTAAAAAATATTAGTTAAACTAATATTCTAATAAAAAATCCCGTCATTAAAATGAACGGGATTTTTTATCAAACTTTATTATTTATTTTCTATGCAACTGCTTTACCCACCAAATCAGCAGCTTCACTTAACAAAATTGCGCTTTGCACTTTTAAGCCACTTTCATCAATTAATTTTTTAGCAACATCTGCATTAGTTCCCTGCAAACGAACTATTATTGGAATATTAATATTGCCAATACTTGTGTAAGCATCAATAACTCCCTGTGCTACACGATCGCAGCGAACAATACCACCAAAAATATTTATTAGAATTGCTTTTACTTTCGGGTCTTTCATTATTAT
>JANXTG010000155.1 GCA_025352525.1 Ferruginibacter sp. | reverse complement strand
ATACTACATTTAACTAAAGCCACAACTTCTATGAAAAAACTTTTTACAAACCTTACTTTTTGGGTACTTGCAGCCATTACAGCCGGTGCGTTGCTTGGGCACATTGCCCCAACAATTGCCATACAAATGCAACCATTAGGCAAGTACTTTATAGATATTGTAAAAATTTTTATTTACCCTATCATTTTTCTTACCATATCAATAGGCATTAGCGGCATGGGTAATTTAAAAAAGGTAGGCCGGGTTGGTGGCAAGGCATTACTCTATTTTGAAATTGTAACAACATTTGCATTGCTCATTGGCATTGCAGCAGCCTGGCTAATACAACCGGGCAGCGGTGTACAGATAAATACGGTAAAGCCTGCAGATATTACCCAATATACAACCGCAGCAAAATCTTTTAGCTGGCTGCAGTTTTTAAAAGATAATATAACTATACAAATACTTCTGGTTTCAATTGTATTCGGTCTGACGTTAAACAAATTTTCAAATGCAGAGAAAATAACAAAGAAGCTTACAACCGCATCTAAATATGTTTTTAAAGGTTTGCACTTTGTAATGTTGCTTGCACCCATCGGTGCTTTTGGTGGTATGGCATTTACCATTGGTAAATATGGTATCGCCACATTATTACCACTTGGTAAATTAATGATAACAGTTTATGCAACCATGGCCATTTTTATTTTCATTGTACTCGGTTTAATTTTACGTTTTTATAAAATAAATATCTTTCATTTTTTAAATTATATAAAAGAAGAACTGTTGATTGTGCTGGGTACATCTTCTTCAGAAGCTGCACTGCCCTCGCTTATGGAGAAACTTGAAGTTATGGGTTGCAGCAAACCTGTTGTTGGATTGGTTGTGCCCGCAGGCTATTCATTTAATTTGGATGGCACTACCATTTATCTTTCTATGGCAGTCCTTTTTCTATCACAGGTTTTTAATGTTGAGTTATCTGCTGCACAGATTTTTACAGTAATCGGTATTTTAATGATTACATCTAAAGGTGCTGCAGGGGTTACTGGTAGTGGTTTTATTGTACTTGCGTCTACCCTTTCTGCAGTAAAGGTAATACCGGTTGAAGGGCTTGCATTGTTGTTAGGTGTTGATAGGTTTATGAGTGAAGCCCGTGCACTCACCAATTTTATCGGCAATGCGGTAGCCACTATTTTTATTGCAAATAATGAAAAAGATTTTGACAGACAAAAAATGCATGCTGCTTTTGCAAAAGAAATTTATGAGTACGATATAAATCAGGATGATAAATATCCACAGAATAAAAATCAAAAAAATACTAATAACTGAATTTATTGCGGCATCCTTTCATATCATCATTTCATTGTCGTAAATTTCATTTCTCAAACCAGCTTATGATAAAAACTATTTTATGTATTGCTGCAGTATTTACTGCATGTACAGTACAGGCACAAAGAGAAAAACGCAGCCCTGCTGCTTTTGATTCTACCATTTTTAGTAATGTAAAATACAGACAGATTGGTCCTTTTAGAGGTGGGCGCAGCGGTACTGTTGCAGGCAGTTATAAAAACAAAAACACTTTTTTCTTTGGTGCAACAGGTGGCGGCGTTTGGAAAACCACAGATGGCGGCAGCAATTGGAAAAATATTTCAGATAAATATTTTGGTGGCTCAATAGGTGCAATAGCATTAGCACCAAGCGACGAAAGTATTCTGTATGCAGGTGAAGGTGAAGCCACTTTAAGAGGAAATGTAAGTGAAGGGCTTAATGGAATCTGGCGTAGTGATGATGCCGGCAGAAGCTGGAAATTACTTCCGTTAAAAAACACAAGGCACATCAGCCGCATAATCATCCACCCAAAAAACCCAGATATTGTTTGGGTAGCAGCAATAGGACATTTGTATGGTTCGAGCGAGGACCGTGGTGTTTACAAAACAACAGATGGCGGCAAAACATGGCGCAAAGTTTTATATGCTAATGCAAATGCGGGAGCTTCAGAACTTGTTATGGAACCGGGAAATCCTTCTACATTTTATGCAGGCACATGGAATGTAAAACGTACTGCCTACAGTCTTGAAAGTGGCGGCCCAGGAAGTGGGTTATGGAAAAGTACAGATGCCGGCGAAACCTGGATAAACTTAATGAATAAAAAAGGCTTGCCTAAAAACGAAGTAATAGGTAATATTGGTATTGCTGTAAGCGCTGTAAACCCTGAAAGAATTTATGCACTGATAGAATGTAAAAGCAGAGGATTATACCGCAGTGATGATGGTGGCAACACATGGGAAAAACAAACTGATGATGCAAATATCTGTCAGCGTGCTTGGTACTTCAGTAAAATATATGCAGACCCGAAAAATGA
The DNA here is from genome assembly GCA_025352525.1 of Ferruginibacter sp. GTDB lineage: Bacteria > Bacteroidota > Bacteroidia > Chitinophagales > Chitinophagaceae > Ferruginibacter. Next base: position 3,209 of record JANXTG010000155.1, on the reverse strand, counting down.
AAATATTGTTTACGCACTAAATGTAGGCATGTACAAAAGTACAGACGCCGGCAAAACATTTAAACCCATTAATACGCCACACGGCGATCATCATGATCTTTGGATTGACTCCGATGATGCAAACAGAATGATTGTGGCTGATGATGGTGGCGCACAGATAAGTTTTGATGCGGGGAATAACTGGAGTACCTATCTAAACCAGCCTACAGCGCAGTTCTACAGGGTTTCTACAGATAATCATTTCCCTTACAGAATATTGGGTGCACAGCAGGATAACAGCACAGTAAGAATTTTAAGCAGCAGCAATAGCGGGCAAATATCTACAGATGACTGGTCTTCAACCGCTGGTGCAGAAAGTGGTTATGTGGTAGCTGATCCTTTAAATTCGGATATTGTTTATGGCGGAAATTATGGCGGTTACCTCAGCAGGCTTGATCACAAGACAGGCGAAAACAGAGCCATCAGTGTTTATCCTGATAACCCGATGGGTGCAGGTGCAAGCTCAACCAAATACCGTTTTCAATGGAATTTTCCAATCTTCTTCTCACCCCACAATCCTAAAAAATTATACGTGGGCGGTCAACATTTATTTGCATCAGAAAACGAAGGTCAATCATGGCAAATGATAAGCCCCGATCTTACAACAAATGATACTGCAAAACAAAAATCAAGTGGCGGTTTAATTACACAAGACAATACATCAGTAGAATATTATTGTACAATTTTCGCTGCAATAGAAAGTCCTTACGAAAAAGATTTATTGTGGACAGGCAGCGATGATGGCCGTGTAAACGTAAGTAAAGATGGCGGTAAAAACTGGAACGATGTAACACCACCAACGGCGGGAAAATTGATGATGTGGAATTGCATAGATGCTGATCCATTTAAAAAAGGTGCTGCATATATAGTAGGTACAAAATATAAGATGGATGATTTTAAACCTTATATTTTTAAAACAGAAGACTATGGTAAAACATGGAAAGAAATTACAACTGGCATTCCGGCCATGCATTTTGCAAGGGCCATTCGTGCAGACAAAAAACGACCCGGTTTGTTGTACGCAGGTACAGAATATGGAATGTACATAAGCTACAATGATGGTGCTAACTGGCGCCCTTTTCAATTGAATTTACCAATGGTACCAATAACAGATATGACCATTAAAAACAACGATCTTATTTTAGCTACACAAGGCCGAGCATTTTGGAGCATTGACGATTTAACACCTGTACAGCAATATGATGCTGCCATATTGGATAAAAATTTATTCATCTTACCGGTAAATGAAAGCTTTAGGAGAGATGGATCTGTAAATACCAACGCAAAAAATGCAGGTACCAATGCAGCAAATGGTGCTGTAATTAATTTTTATGTAAAAGATATAATTGACAGCAGTAAAGGAAGTATTGTGCTGATGGATAAAAATAAAAAAGAAATAAAAAGATTTGCCACAGATGCAAAAGAGAAAAATGATAAGATAGAATTTAATGCAGGGATGAACAGATTTGTATGGAACATGAACTACCCCGAAGCAGAAAAAATAGAAGGAATGATTTTATGGAACGGCGCAGTGGGAAGTCCAAAAGCTACACCCGGGCAGTATTTCGTAAAAGTAAAGTTGGGTAAAGATTCGATGGAGCAACCTTTTACAATACTTGCTAACCCTACATATAATATAACCCAACAGGGTTATGAAGACCAGTTTAATACACTTGTTAGCATACGGGATAAGTTTACTGAAATACAAAAAGCAATAAAAAATATTAGAGATGTTCGCACACAGATAAATGATTTTACTGAACGCCAAGGAGAAAATTTACCAAAAGAGATTAAACAAAAAGGCGACACAATAAACAAACAGCTTACTGCAATTGAAGAAGCATTGTACCAGACAAAATCAAAAAGCGGACAGGATGTATTAAATTATCCAATTCGTTTGAACGATAAAATAAGTGGACTGTTTGATTATGCAGGCAGTGGCTACAACCCGCCTACTGAGCAGGTTAAATTGGCATTTAATGAACTTGCCGCCCTTACAGATAAGCAGTTGAATAAACTAAAAAGCTTGATGGAAATTGATGTAACAGAGTTAAATAAAATGATAAGAGAGAAAGCAATACCAATTATTGGTGCAAAGAAAATAAGTTAGTTTATTAAAAATAGTTTTTTAGGGATTGAATTTTATTCAATCCTTTTTTTTTATTAAAACTTTTGATTAAACCTGCGCAGTTTACGATATCAGAATTTAACAATTAAAGTTTATTTATAAAACTAGGTACAAAATTAATTTGGAGTAATTTTAGCTTCAAACTTAAAAGATATGCAATCATTAAAAGGAAAAATAGCGCTGGTAACCGGTGCAGGGAAAGGAATAGGAAAGGCCGTAGCAATTGCTTTGGCAAATGAAGGTGTTCATGTTGGACTTATTGCACGTACCCAAAAAGATCTGGATGAAGTAGCAGAAGCAATAAAACTATTGGGAGTAAAAGTTGCAACTTCCACTGCAGACATTAGTAATATAGAAGAAGTAAATGCAGCAGTAGAAAAAATCAAAACAGCTTTGGGGCCAATTGATATTTTGATTAACAATGCGGGCACAGGTACTTTTGGTAAATTTATGGAATTGGAACCTGCTGTTTGGGAAAATATGATTAAGGTTAATTTGTTTGGTGTGTATTACACAACACGTGCGGTTTTACCGGAAATGATTGAAAGGCAAACCGGTGATATCATCAATATTTCATCTACTTCTGGCAAAGCAGGCAGCGCCCTTACAAGTGCTTATAGCGCATCTAAATTTGCCGTGTTTGGCTTAGGAGAAAGTTTGATGCAGGAAGTTCGCAAACACAACATTCGAGTAACCACTCTGGCTCCGAGTACAATTGTAACTGAGCTTGCACAAAGTGCTAATTTAATTACTGGTGATGCTGAAAAAGTAATGCACCCCGAAGATTTTGCAGAATTAATTATTGCACAGCTTAAGTTAAACCGAAGAATGTTGTTGAAAGAAGCAAGTGTTTTTTCTACAAATCCATAAATTATTTATACAGAATTGATGGAATTTAAAAGGGTAATGTGGTCAAAAATAGTTGGTACTTTTCTCAAAATCAATTTTGAATTTTGTATTATCTCCTGAAGATTAGCAGGCTCTGCTGAGGAGCAACCTGTGAGCAATAAGGCAGATGCTAAACGATAAAAGGGAATCTTCT
>JANXTG010000115.1 GCA_025352525.1 Ferruginibacter sp. | reverse complement strand
GCTGACCATGGTGCAACTTTTACTGCCTATACTTTTATAAGATTAAACGGGGCTATTAAATTTTTATTTCACGACTGGCTCTACAAAAACTTTCCGAACCATGCAGATAAAGTTTGGCATTTAATTGAGCAAAGCCACGATGGTAAAGTAAATGATTCTCGCTGGGGCGTACGCCTGCGTGGTGAAGGAAATATTGCGCAAATGGTAGCACAGCAATATAAAAAATATGGTCTGCTTTACAATATGAATGCGGAAGAATGGAGTTTAGATACGAGTAGATTTAGCGTGCCTGGTGGGCAAGGGAAATTGTTTTGATTTATTTATTTTAACTTTAATTTAATAATCTTATACTATGGCCTATAAAGACTTGCATGAAAATCCATTTGATGAATCAACTATTGCTAAGTTAGAAATATTTGAAGATTATGCACAAGCATGGATACCAACTTTTGTTATGAATGGGGCGGAAACCATTTGCATATTCGATTTTTTCTCCGGTACGGGCTATGATAAAAACAACGTAGAAGGAAGCCCTATTAGAATACTTAAAAAGATAAAAGAGCAAATTGGAAATATTTTTCAAAAGAAAGTCAAAATTAAAGTTTACTTCAATGAGTGGGAACCAAATAAAAAAGTGCAAAATAAATTCCAACTTTTGGAAAAAGCGTGTATAGATTTTTTGAATGAAAATAAAGATGTTGCAAGAGCTATTGACTTAAAGATTTTTAATGAGAATTTTGAAACTCTTTTCCTTAAATTATTGCCATTTATTAAGTTATATCCTAGTTTAGTCTATCTCGATCAAAACGGAATAAAATTCCTCTCAGAAAAATATTTTCTTGAGTTAGAAAAAATTAAACAAACAGATTTTTTATATTTTGTTTCTGCTGGTTATTTTTGGCGATTTGGGGATAGCAATGAATTTAAGTCGCATTTTGATATCGATATTACGGAAGCCAAAAAAGATCCTTATAAATTTATACATAGAAAAGTAATTGAGCAGATGAGAAAAAAACTACCTCTAAAAACTCAATTGAAGCTATATCCCTTTTCTCTAAAAAAAGGAAGCAATATTCATGGAATCATATTTGGAGCATCACATCCAAGGGCAGTTGATAAATTTCTTTCTATAGCTTGGAAGAGAAATGAAGTAAATGGGCAAGCGAATTTTGACATTGATGATGATGCAAAAAAAGATCAATTGTTACTTTTTGGTGAACAAAAGTTGACCAAAAAGAACGAGTTTAAACAAAACGTGAGAAATAAAATTTTAAATAAAGAAATCAAAAATAATTTTGAACTATTAGATTATACTTTTGAAGAAGGTCATATTGGAAATCATGCAGCAGAATGTTTAAAAGAAATGAAAAAGAATGGAGAAGTAATTTATGATAGTACTTCCCCACTAGTTACATATGACAACGTATATAAACTTAAAAAGAAATTAGAATATAAATTATAATGGCACAATCCTCAATTGAATGGACAGAAATGACCTGGAATCCCACCACAGGCTGCAACAAAATTTCGGCAGGTTGTAAGTATTGTTATGCTGAAGTAATGACTAGAAGATTAATGGCTATGGGCATTGATAAATATAAAGATGGCTTTGAAGTAAGAACGCATGAAGATTCATTACAGACACCTTTTTCCTGGAAAAAACCTAAAGTGGTTTTTGTAAATTCTATGAGTGATTTGTTTCATCCGGAAGTTCCTATAGAATTTATACAAAAAGTATTTTTTGTAATGAACGAAACACCACAACATACTTATCAGGTACTCACAAAACGTGCTGAAAGATTGTTTGAAATTCATGATCAATTAAACTGGACATCAAATATATGGATGGGAGTTTCTGTAGAAGATGACAGAGTTACAGGGAGAATTGATTTTTTAAGAGAAACAAATGCACAAACTAAGTTTCTATCTTGTGAACCTTTAATTGGCCCACTACACAACATTAATTTAAATGGAATTGATTGGGTAATTGTTGGTGGAGAAAGTGGAAGAAAAGCCAGACCTATTTTCGAATCTTGGGTATGGGATATAAAACAACAATGCGATGAGCAAGGATCTGCATTTTTCTTTAAGCAATGGGGCGGCGTGAATAAAAAGAAAACAGGTCGTGAACTTGGTGGAAGAACTTATGATGAAATGCCGATGATGCAGGCAGTATAATTTTATTTAAAAATTAGCCCCTCCAATTCAATTTCTTTCCTCTTCCAATAACTACTTCGGCTTATGTTTTGTAAAAGAAATATAAAACATACTCATGCTCAAAGAAGACAAAAACAGATTTATGCAAATGGCTATTGATCTTAGCCAATATGCGTTGGATAGTAAATGTGGTGGCCCTTTTGGGGCAATTATTGTAAAAGAGGGTAAAATTATTGGAAGCGGCAGTAACAGAGTAACTGCCGACCTTGACCCAACAGCTCATGGAGAAGTAACAGCAATACGTGAAGCATGTAAAAATATTGGAACAGTAGATTTATCAGGCTGTGAAATCTATACGAGCGCTGAGCCTTGCCCTATGTGCACTGCTGCTATTTACTGGAGTAAAATTGAAGTGGTGTATTATTGTAATACTGAAGAAGAGGCATTAGAACATGGCTTTTCCGATAAAAAAATATTGGCAGAATTGCGCAAACCCAAAGCGAAAAGAAATCTTCTTTTTAAGAGAATAAAAAATCCGTTGGGTATTCAAATTTTTAAAAGATCGTTAGAAGGATAAATAAAAAAACCGAGATTTCACGTCTCGGTTTTTTAGTAATTTTTAGAATTTACCTGCTATAAATTCAATGAGCTTTTCATCGCTCATTTTATTTGAAGTTGATTCTTCTGTTTTTGTATTTTTAAACTGAGGGGTATCTGCTAAGTAATGCATAAACTTTTCCTGAGCAACTCCGGTTCCTGTTAAATGTATATTCGTTGCATTCTGCATATGCGTAAGAATTTCCTTGAAGAACTTTGATTCTACCATTTTTGCATGGTTATTTTCTGCTTTTTCACTGCTGTTTGAAGTGGTTTCTTCACCTTTTACATGCGCCAACAATGTAAAATTTTCTGCATCAGCGTTTTCTTTCCCGATAATAGTTGCATGGTGAGAATCCATCCACACGCCGAATTGTTTTTGATTGGTCATAATTTTTTAGTTGTTTATAAAAAATGAGGCAATAATTGTACCCTAAAAAATTGTTCAGTTTCAGGATCAGGTTTTATGCCTGTTAATGTTGAAAAAATGTAGTTATTTAGGCTAAATTATTTAGTATATTTGTACTTAATAGTTTAGTATGAGCGATAGAATAAAAGAAAAATTGAGCATATTGGCAGATGCAGCAAAATACGACGTGAGTTGCTCCAGCAGTGGAAGTAACAGAAAGAATAAAGACAAGGGTTTAGGAAATGCATCTAACGGTATTTGCCACGCTTATACAGAAGACGGCCGATGTGTTTCGCTGCTTAAAATTTTATTAACCAACTTTTGTATTTACGATTGCGCTTATTGTGTGAGCAGAAAAAGCAACGATGTAAAACGTGCTGCATTTACCGTGCAGGAAGTGGTAGACCTTACTATTAATTTTTACAGAAGAAATTATATTGAAGGACTTTTTTTAAGCTCCGGAATTTTTACTAATCCAGATTATACTATGGAGCGACTGGTACAGGTTGCAAAAAAATTAAGACTTGAGCATAATTTTAATGGCTATATACATTTAAAAACGATACCGGGTGCAAGCGAAGAGTTAATGAAAGAAGCCGGTAAATGGGCTGATAGGCTTAGCATAAATGTAGAAATGCCCACAGAAAAAAGTCTGGCTTTACTGGCGCCTGATAAAAAGCGGGAAGATATGATTAAGCCAATGCTTTATTTAAAACAGGAAATTTTAGCCAATAAAGAAGAAAAAAAAATCTTTAAAAAAACACCCTCCTTTGCACCTGCCGGCCAAAGTACGCAGATGGTCATTGGTGCTACGCCTGAAACAGATCTGGAAATTTTATACATGGCAAATGGTTTTTATAAAACGATGAATATGCGTCGTGTTTATTATTCAGGTTATGTGCCCATAAGTAATGACAACAGGCTTCCCGCTATTGGTACGCCGGTACCCATGATCAGAGAAAACCGTTTGTACCAGGCAGACTGGCTGATGCGTTTTTATGGATTTAAAGTAAATGAAATAGTAGACAAAGAAAATCCATTGTTGGATATTGATATTGATCCAAAACTTGGATGGGCTTTGCGAAATATGAATCTTTTTCCGATGGATATAAACACAATAGATTATCAATTACTGATGCGTGTACCCGGCATTGGAATACAAAGTGCCAATAAAATTACTGCTGCCAGAAAATTTAGCCGCATTACATGGGAGCATCTAAAAAAAATTGGTATCAGTATAAATCGTGCAAAATATTTTATACATACAGATAGTGAATTTGAAAAAAAAGATTTGCAGCCACTGCAAATAAAGCAAATTATACTGCAGGAGGGTAACAGCAAATACAAACCAAATTTTTCGCCACAATTAAAAATGTTCTAATGAATATTGTTATTTATGATGGCAGTTTTGAAGGATTGATGACAGCAATATTTGAAATATATGAGTACAAAATTGCGCAACCTAATATTGTAAACAGCAACAAGGAAACCGGAAGTTTATTTGGAAACGTTCATGAAGTGCAAACCAACAAAGAAAAGACAGCGAGGGTTTTTAAGAAATTAAAAGATAAATTAACGCCCAATGCATTTTCCAATTTATACAAAACTTTTCTCTCCGAAATAAAAGATATTGAGAATATTCTTTACAGATATATTGCCTACATACTTTCATCTAAAGTATCTGTAGAAAATGATTATAGCAATGCTGATGTTTTAGAGCTTCAACAAATAACGAAAAAAGTACATCGGGAAAAACACCGAATGGAAGCCTTTGTTCGTTTTCAGCTAACGCAGGATCAATTGTATTTTTGTATTATTCAACCGGATTTTAATGTACTTCCACTTATAAGCAAACATTTTAAAAACCGTTATGCAGACCAACGCTGGTTAATTTATGACAGCAGCAGAAAATATGGGTTGTATTATGATTTGGAAACAGTAGAAGAAGTATCGATGAATTTTGAAAATGATGTAAACAATAAAGCGGAGCTGAAAAGTATTTGTGATGAAAAAGAAGAATTGTACCAAAAATTATGGTGTATTTATTTTGGTAGTATAAATATTGCGGCACGGAAAAATATGAAGCTGCATATACAACATATGCCAAAAAGATATTGGCGTTACCTCACAGAAAAAAACAACGTTAACTAAAAAGCCGACTCATTTTTGAATCGGCTTTTTATATTTTTTATACTGATTAAGCGTCTAATGTTACTTTGGTCATTTTATCACCACCCTGTATGCTGTCTAAAAATTCTATGCCTTCTGTAATTCTTCCAAAACAGGTGTGAACACCATCTAAATGTTGAGTGCCTTGTCTGTTGTGACAGATAAAAAATTGTGAACCGCCGGTATCTTTTCCTCTGTGGGCCATGCTTAATACACCTCGATCATGAAATTGTTTTTCACCACCGGTTTCACACTTAATGCTGTATCCCGGTCCGCCTGCACCAGTGCCATCAGGGCAACCGGTTTGTACCATAAAATTTGGTATTACCCGGTGAAAACTAAGTCCGTCATAATATCCTTTTGATACTAATTTTTTAAAATTTTCTACTGCAATTGGTGCCGCATCATCGTATAACTCAAAAGCGAGTGTGCCTTTGTTTGATTCTATTTTTCCTGTGGTGCTCATAATATTTTTTTAATTGCGAAGGTATGTCTGTTAAAGGTGAAACACAAAGTTCACAAGTCTTATTTGTGAACGTTGTAGATTTTTTAGTGCCTTTGTAATTTGAAATATTATTGTGCCCTAACTCTCCACACAATTTTTGATACATCATCTGCAACCAACAAAGATCCATCGTTAATAACAGTTACGCCAACAGGTCTGCCATGTACTTCATCTTTAGACTGATCAGCAATAAAACCTGTTAAAAAATCTTCAGGTTTGCCGGAGGGTTTTCCATTTGCAAAAGGAACAAATACCACTTTATATCCTGAAAACTGGGCCCGGTTCCATGAGCCATGCTGGCCAATAAACATTCCTCCTTTATATTTTTGTGGAAAATTATTTTTCGTGTAAAATGCCAATCCAAGCGAAGCTGTATGTGCACCCAAAGAAACATCTGGCACAAGCGTTTTATTTACCAATTCTGTGTGTGGATCGTCTTTCATACGAGGATCAGGATTTGCACCAAAATAAGCATATGGCCAACCATAAAAAGCACCTGGTTTTATGCTTGTTGCATAATCAGGTACAAGTTCATCTCCCAGATCATCTCTTTCATTGACGGCTGTCCACAAGTTTTTAGTAATAGGCTCAAATCCTAGTCCTACCGGGTTTCTAAGCCCTGCTGCAAATATTTTTTCTCCTGTTCCATCAGGATTTATTTCTAAAATATTTGCCCGTCTAATTTCTTTATCCATTCCATTCTCGCCGTTATTACTACCCGAACCAACCGTAATATAAATTTTAGTGCCGGCTTCGTTTGCAATAATATTTCTTGTCCAGTGGTTATTATAACCGCCCGCAGGCAACGATACAATTCTTTTACCTTCTAACGGTAAAGAAGTATCCCCGATTTTATAATCATACATTTCCAAACCATCTGTATTGGCAACGTAAAAATGATTATTTAAAATAAGCATTCCCAAAGGCTGGTTTAAATTTTCGGCAAAAACAAAGGCTTTTTCGTAACTGCCGTTTTTATCTGTATCCCTAAACAACCTTATTCTGTTTGCACTTCGGCCAAGGTTTTGCGTTTTTATTTTTCTGGAAACACTTGCACCGAATTTTTTTATACCGGTTAAAACGGTATTACTTTCCACAACAAAAATATCTCCATTAGGTGCTGCATAAATCCATCTCGGATTATCTAATCCCTCAGCAAATTTGCTTACTGTAAAGCCCGCAGGTGCTACAGGAGTTTCCCCTTCCTTCCAACCAATTACTTTACTAAAGTTTTTGTTTGATTTTGTGGCATAAGGAGCAGGAAGACTATTTGAGTCAGCAACTTTTGCAGAGGATATTATTTGCTGTTTATTTTGTTGTGGAGATGCACAGGCATTTAAATAAAAGGAACAAGTAAATAGGGTGATGTAATAAAATGATTTATACATAAAGATATTTTTAAAAATAAGTGGAAGAATTGTGCCAATAATATTACAAAGAAATTTTACAGCTGGTATAAAATTTATTTACTTAAAGAAGAAATTTAAATAAATCAGCCAATAAGATTAAGCAACATAAATTTTTTATGTGCAAATTTGCAGCAATTATTAATATGTCATGAACAAAAAGGCAGCTCTTGGTTTTATTTTTTTTACGCTTGTTCTAGATGTTACCGGCCTTGGTTTAATTATACCTGTATTGCCAAAATTGATTTCGCAACTAATTAATGGTTCAGTAAGCGATGCCGCAAAATGGGGAGGTTATCTTACTGCTTCGTATGCTGTAATGCAGTTTTTGTTTGCACCGGTCTTAGGGGGCCTGAGTGATAAATATGGCCGCAGACCGATTTTACTGTTTTCACTTTTTGGTTTTGGGCTTGATTATCTTTTTCTGTCTTTTGCACCCACAATAGGATGGCTTTTTGTAGGTCGTGCCCTGGCAGGCATTACAGGTGCAAGTTTTACAACTGCTACAGCTTATATTGCCGATATAAGTACCGATGAAAACAGAGCTCAAAATTTTGGAATGGTAGGTGCTGCTTTTGGTATCGGGTTTATTGTAGGACCGGTAATTGGTGGTTTGCTTGGTTCAATGGGTCCACGTATTCCTTTTATGGTAGCAGCAGGATTAAGTCTTATAAATTGTTTGTATGGATACTTTGCATTGCCTGAATCTTTAAGCAAAGAAAACCGCAGGGCTTTTGATATTAAAAGGGCAAACCCTTTGGGCTCATTAAAGCGGTTGAAAAAATACCCTGCTTTAGGTGGGCTCATTATTGCTTTTTTTCTTATTTATATAGCATCACATGCGGTACAAAGCAACTGGGGTTTTTTTGGTATAGAAAAACTGCATTGGGATGAAAAAATGATTGGAATTTCTTTGGGTGTTGTTGGGCTTTTAATAGGAATTGTACAAGGAGTGCTTATTCGGTTTATAAATCCTAAAATTGGAAATGAAAAAAGTATTTATTATGGGTTGTTGCTTTATGCAGCAGGTTTACTGTTGTTTGCTTTTGCATCACAAACATGGATGATGTTTGTGATTTTAATTCCTTATTGTTTGGGAGGAATTTGTGGTCCGGCTTTACAATCAGTTATATCTGGAAGTGTGCCTCCAAATGAGCAGGGAGAATTGCAAGGTGCATTAACCAGTCTTATAAGCCTTACCTCTATTTTTGGGCCAATGCTTATGACGGGTTTGTTCTCTTATTTTACCGGACCAAAAGCACCATTCCATTTTTCTGGAATTTCATTTTCTCTGGCGTCAGTATTAATGCTTATCAGTGCTGGCATAGCTTACAAGGCTTTGCATCCTGCAAAAATTAAACAGCAATAATAAATTAATTTATTAAAACGCAATTTCATAACTGGTGCTTCGTCCGGCCGCTCCTGTGGTTTTAAAGATTTTATTTTCTAACAAATATTGCAGATCTCTTGTTGCTGTAGCTTTAGAAACTTTGGCAATGCCTACATATTTTGAAGCATTCATTCCTCCCTTAAAACCTTTATAACCTTCATCAAACATTTTTTTTATAACTTTTAGTTGCCGTTCATTTAACTCATGTTTAAATTGATCGAAAAACTGTACTTTTTTTAAAGTAAAATTAATTTGTTCTCCTGCTTCTATCTGTGCAGTTATGATCATTTTTATAAAATAATCAACCCATTCAGTTATTTCATTTTTGCGCTGCCCCATTTCAAGCGCATGATAATATTCTTTTTTATTGGCATCAATTGTTCTGGATAAACTTAGCAATACTGGCCTACCAATTCCCTGTGATAAAACCTTCTCGGCTATTGCTCTTCCAACTCTTCCGTTCCCATCTTCAAAAGGATGCAATGATTCAAAATATAGATGTGCAATAGCTGCACGCAAGGGTGCATTATTTATTTCATTTTTTGAACCGGGTGCAGATGTATTAAACCAATTTATAAAACAATCCATTTCTTTGGAAATGCTTTGAGAAGGTGGCGCTTCAAAATGTACTTTTACTTTTCCGTATGCGCCAGATACAACCTGCATTGGTTCTGTATGAGAACGCCAAGCACCAATTTTTACATTTTTATTGTTGCCCATTATCAGCCTATGCCACCCAAAAAGTTTTTCTTTGTTTAGCTTTTCCTTAAAAGTTTTTCTTACATCTACCATTAATTCTCCAATTCCTTCTGCGTTTTTATCTTTTATTTTTACAACATTTTTATTATACCCAAGGTTATTTTTTATAGATGACATTACATCTGCCCTTTTAAAAAATTCACCTTCTATTTCAGATGTTTTTATAGCTTCTGCAACCATAAAATCTATTATAGCTTCTGCTTGAATTTCTTCGGGAATAGCTTTTAAAATACCGGAATGATGCCCATTCATTTCGGCAAATGCAGATAAATTATTTTGTGCTGATTTAAGAGAATAAGTAAAGTTGGGCCAGTCATTCTGTTGCCAGTTATAACGAATCATGAGCCGAATATACATTTTATTCGGCTCATAAAACCATAAATAGTGAGCCGAATAAATATTTTATTCGGCTCACTATAAAAAATATAATTATTTAATAACCTCCATAATATCAGGATCCGTTTCCAGATTATTCATTTGCCTCATTATATTAACGGCTCGTGCGGCAACATAATTACTTAAAGGTTTTATTGTAAAACGAATAGGATTTGGTAAAGCAGCAGCAATTTGTGCAGCTTCGTTTCGATTGAGTGAATCGGCATCTTTATTAAAATAATGTATGGCTGCAGCCTGTATCCCAAAAATACCTTCACCCATTTCAGCAACGTTTAAGTACATCTGCAAAATTCTTTTCTTACCCCAAAATGTTTCAATCATAAAAGTAAAATACACTTCCAGTCCTTTTCTAAAAAAACCACCACCCTGCCATAAAAAAACATTTTTTGCAACCTGCTGGCTAATGGTACTTGCACCTCTTATTTTTGTTGGATGTTTTTTATTGTATTTGACGGCCAGTTTTATAGCTTTTACGTCAAAACCATTATGATCAGGAAAAAGTTGATCTTCCCCCGCCATTACAGCAAGTTTAGCAGAATTGTTCATGTAACCGTAGGATACATAATCTCTTTTTATGCCATTGCCTTTTAATAAACTAACAACTTGTGTAATTGTAAATGGAGGATCAATCCAACGTAAGATGATGATATAAACAAACTGCAAAATTAATAACCAAAGTAATAAACGTTTTACTTTTTGCCACCAGGTTCTTTTACCGGTCTTTTTCATTTTTTTACGCCATTGGCATTAATATATAGAATACGGTAATGTTTCTTTCCTATCGTAATTCCTTTGTTGGAACCCTTGCTCAAAAAATATCCGACAGCTGCAAGACCTGCACCGGCAGCTAAAAGTGTAGGGCTGAAATTTTTATAATCAGCAAGGTAAACTACTCCTGATGCAAGAATAAGTAAGGCTCCGCCACCGAGCAACGTCGTCCCACTTCCCACCAAATTAAATTTCTTATTTTCTTGCCCAAAATGATATATCTGGTTGTAATTGTATGCATATCTAAAACTGCCTACAGTATCAATTACATAAAAGCCAAGGGAAGTAGGTACTCTGTTTATTAAGAATTCCTGTAAAAAAATACTGTCATTTTTAATATCCTTTATCAGTGCATTTTTATAAGTACCGGATTTGGTTACAAATTCAATATTGGAACCTTTATAAAATATTTTAACTGTTTTATTTTTCTTTTTTAAAATGATAAAATCAGAGGGTTGCGCTTTTAAAACATAACCAGCAAAAATAAATAATAATATTAAAATAAAATTGCGCATAAAATTTATGCAGTTTTAGTTTTAGTAAACCAAACACCAATAATAAGTGCAATGCCAAATGCCAGAAACATAAAGCCGGAAATTTTGTTTACGATGGTGATATTTTTATCGTTCAATTTATTTCTTAGTTTTCCTGCAAGGTTAATTTTAAAAATATCTGCAGCAATATTCATACTTATACAGATTGAAAAAGTTACAATCTTTTCATTTAAAGTGCTGCTTATTGACTTTGTTGCAGCAGCAAGCCAAAGGGCTATAACACCGGGGTTTAATGTATTAATTAAAAAACCTGTTAGAAAAAGCCGTGCATGTGTAGAACTTGCAATAGTAATGCCTTCATCCAATTCTTTTTTTGAATGATATTTTTTAAAAAATAAGTAATATAATCCCAGGCCAATTAAAAATACCCCTCCGGTTGTTCCTATCTGTAATTTATATACAATAAGGCTTTCCATTAAAGAACTCGTTGCATTTGCGGTTACTACCCAAAAAATATCACTTAACCAAACGCCTGAAATAAAATAAAAAGCACTAACAAAACCATAGTTTATACGAAGTTTTATGATGGTAAAAATAACCGGGCCTACCGAAAATACCAGTGCCAATCCTAATAAAAATCCGGCTATAATTGCTTCCGTCATTTATAAATTTTTCGGGTTGGTAATTATAAATAATAATTACATTGATTTACTTATAAATGCTTTCCATTCTTCAAACACCTTGCCTTTTAATACACGTGGAAACTTATGTTGCCCGCCAAGTTTTCCTTTAGATTTTAAAAAATCCATAAAAATCTTTTCGGGTAATACTGTTACCATAACGGCCTGTAGCGCATGCATTCTTTCCACCTCATAATCATCGTTTATACTTTTTATTTTTTTATCAAGTAAAGCAGCAAACTTTAGAGCATCTACCTTATCATCTGTAGCAATATACCACTGGTGCGCAAAGAAATTTCCGTACGGCACACCTGCTACAGTAAATTCAGGTATACTTACGTTCATTTCTTCGGAGGCAAGTTCTATTGCATTGTTCATATTATCAACACTCAAATGCTCGCCCACTAAACTTAAAAAATGCTTGGTACGCCCGGTAATTATAATTTCATTTCTTTCCCTGTCAATAAGTTTTATTGTATCTCCAATAGCATATCGCCATGTGCCTGCATTTGTGCTTATTAAAATTGAATAATCTTTATCTTCTTCTATTTCATGAATCATGTACACTTGCGGGTTTGTTACCATGTTACCATCGGTATCAAAATTTTTTTCATCAAAGGGTACAAATTCAAAAAAAATATTATTATTTAAAACCAATTGCATGCCTCTGGTTTCCTGCCGGGACTGGAATGCAAGAAAACCTTCGCTGGCCAAATAAGTTTCTATGTAAGTAATAGGTTTGCCTAATAATTTTGAAAATCCTTTTTTATAAGGCTCCATGGCCACGCCGCCATGCACGTAAAATGCAAGGTTTGGCCACATTTCGTGAATGTTGTTAAGGTTGTATCTTTCTATAATTTTTTCCAGACAAATTTGTAACCATGCGGGTACCCCTACAATAAAACCAATATCCCAGTTAGGTGCATTTTCTACAACCTCTTCCAACTTTTTAGACCAGTCTTTTTCTCTGGCAATTTTTTTACCGGGTTTATAAAGTCCCATGGTTCTAAACCATAAAGGAAGATTTTTTTGCTGTATACCGCTTAGGTCACCGGCATAGTAAGTTGCTTCTTTTTTTAACTGTGTGCTGCCACCAATCATTAACCATCCTTTACCTATTGAGCTTGCAGGAACTTTATCATATTTAGCCATGCTAACCAACTGCTTTATTCCTGTAATGGTATTGCTGCGAATAAGTTCTTTTGTAATAGGGATATATTTGCTGGATGCATCACTCGTTCCGCTGCTTAAGGCAAAAAACTTTATAACACCGGGCCAGCATACATCCGGTATACCTTCTAGTGTTTTATACCACCACTCATTATATATTTTCGTGTAATCGTAAGTTGGTACATTTTGCTGAAATTTTTTACCGGGATGACGGCTTAGTAAAATTTCATCAAATTTAAATAACTGACCAAATTGTGTGAATCTGGCTTTGCGTAGTAATTTTTTTAGCACCTTTATTTGCTGCCTTCTTGCATCACTTATAGGGAGGTTTAATGCTTTCGCAATGTATATAGGAAGCTTGATATCGAAAATGGGCATTAATGAACAAATTGTTATGGACGACAAATATAGTTAATGACAATGATGATTAATTGCGCTCAAAGTATAACTGTCTTGATTAATTCATAAATAATTGTTCATCAAAAAGCTATGGCATTAAACATACTATCTTATTTGTTTGCTTAAAATGCCGAAGAGAAAAAAGTATTTTTTTATGAGAAAATTATATATTATTTCAAAAAAAAATTAATTTATATCCTCCAATCAACAATCAATAAAGTACTGTTTCAATGTCCTCTTTAAAAGGAAATTTGTATAAAAAAAATTATGGATTTAAATAAAGAGGTTTTTAAAATGTGGTAAGGTTAAAAGGAGCTAAACAATAGAATGACTTTTTACAAGGGAATAATTATAAAAATATAATAATTTTTAAGTAAGAAAAAACCTTCGCTTTAAAAGAAGAATTATGATTACATAATTGAATGCAATAATCCTTTTATTTAATACTGTCCCTTTGTGCCTGCTTCTGCATAATACCAGGTAAAAATTCTTTGGTAGTACTTTCAAGATCGGTATCTAATATATCGAGCGCTTTATTATTTTGAGCTAGAGAAAACCAAGGTTTGGAACTTCCAAAAGGGTAACTGCCGAAAACCATAACCGGTGTTCCCTGGGCCAAAATGTTATCGGTCCCTTTTATCGTCCATTGGTCTGCCCATTCATATAAATATTTTGCATCTTTTTCACTTAATCTAAGGCAGGAATGAGATGCAGGGTAACCCGGCATCTCATATTGATGAAAACCTATACCTAATTTATTTTCAATATTAAAATTCCATTTTAAATCCCATTCATCATTAAAGGTGCTGGTAGTCTGTTCTGCTTTCCAGTTGGTATAAAATAAACCGGTAGGTGTCGGATCTGCTTTGCGGCCCATACTTGTTGGCCCTGTGTAAACCAACACTCCATTTTCATAAGCTGCAAATGATTGGGTAGGATAGGAAAAGAAAATAATTTTCTTTATATCTTTTAAAAAAGATGCCTCAAGCGGAAAAGGAAAATATTGTTTAATTGGTTGAGAAAAATCTGAAGGAATAATTATTGAATCAAATTTATTTAGAAATTTAACATCAGTCCGGTTGATTGCGGCAATAACTTTTAAATTGTTGGAATCTGTATTTTTAATTAATTTTTTTATACTGTCTTTTGAAATCAGTGAAGTAAAATTTATAAGTACTTTTTTTTCAACTTCAATTTTTGTTTGTATTTCTTTTACAATGGCAGGAGTTTCTTTTTTATTATTACAGCTATAGAAAACAAATGTTGCTAATAATAAAGTGATTGAGTTTTTTGACATGAAATTTTTAATTACTGTATGGAAACATTATGCCAAAAGAAATAAATCTTTAAACGATTAATAAATTTCTCAAAACTTTTTATAATCTAAAACCCTACGATTTATTTTAAATATAATTTCGTGTAAAAAATGATATCTAAAATGGATATGATTGTTTTCATTTTGAGTGATAGCTTGCAATCTTTTTGTTCATGATACTGAACCATAGCGGAGGTAACAATGCTAAGAGCATTGACCCGGGATAACCCGTTGGCAATTGAGGGGTATTGTTATGATTTTGCAGAATCTGGTATTTTCTGCTTGCAAGATAATGGTGGTCGCTGTGTCTGCTTAATTCAAATAGCAAAATTCTTCCAATTGCATGGTTGCTGTTCCAGCTGTGTTGAGGCATTGTTCGTTCAAAAGAATTTTCAGATGTGATTTTTCTTTGCAGGCCATAATGTTCAATATAATTTACTGTTTCCAACAAAAGTATTCCCATAAATGCAGCACCTAAAAAATAGACGGTAATCCATCCACCAAAAATTAAATAAACAAACCCTACAAAAGCTGCCTGAAAAATATGAGCCTGCAGCATTTCATTTCGTAAATTAAATATGCTCAATCTCTTTTTCTTCATTTCATTATTTGCAATATGCCAGGCTGATAAATAAGAAAATATAATTGTTCTAAAATAAAAACTATACAGCCATTCATTATAACGGGCGCTGCTCGGATCGTCGGGAGTTGCTACATTTTTATGATGGCCCCTATTGTGTTCAATAAAAAAATGCATGTACAAACTGCTGAGTAAAGAAATTTTTGCAAGCGTTTGCTCAAATTTATTTTTGCGGTGGCCAAGTTCGTGCGCCACATTAATGCCAAATGTGCCACACAGCATGCCCATGGCTGTTATACGACCAACAATATCTATTGTATTAAGCTGAGAACCAACAAATGAGTAAAGAAAAAACAGGAGGGTGGGAATTTGTATAAATACAATTAAGTACAACATATAATCATACTTTTTGTCGTTTTTAGAAAGCTCTTCTTCAGCGGCAGACATGTTGCGAGAACTGGGCTTTATAAAAAGTTCAAGCAAAGGTATAAATGCCCATGAATAAATTAGAACCAGCCAGCATAAAATACCAGTGTTGGTAAAGCTGATAAAAGCCAGCAAATATATTATTAATGGGTTTAGGTATTTTATATACTTAAACATGCTGTGTAAGTTTATTTGTAATTTAAATAAACAAATTCGCATAATCAAGCAACTAACAAAATGTTTTTATTAATGGGAAGAATTAATATTTTAAATAAAAATTAAGGCCTTTTGTTATTTTTTCCTTCCAGATAGTCAACCTGTTGTACAGAACCTAACCTAAATTTTAAAGGAATTTTCGTAGCTTTTTCAAATTTTATTTCTTGTCTGCAAAAAAATGCAAGATTGCTGAGGTAAAAAGTGGGAGATATTATCATAGATGGCGAAACATAATTATTGGTGATGCGAGTGGAATCTGAATTTTTTTTGACAGGAATATTACCTTTTAATTGTGTAGATAGCAATTGGCTGAAAGCCGATGCACTTAGAATACCTGCACAAAATAATAATGTTATAAGTTTGCTTTTCATTTATAATGCTTAACGCATGTAAATTTACGGAATTACCAAGTTTTTCGTTTTACTGTACAACAAGATAATTTTCTTTTAAAAAATAATTATTTAGATATTTACTAATGGCTTTACATCAGAGTTTACAACAAAAGTTATTACAAAAACTTTCGCCGCAGCAAATACAGTTAATGAAATTGTTGCAGGTTCCAACAGCAATACTGGATGAGCGCATAAAAGAAGAAATTGAAGAAAATCCAGCGCTGGAGCAGGCAGATGAGGACAGCCATGATGATGAATTTGAAAAAGATGAGTTTACAGAACCGGGTGAGGAGGAATACAAAACAGAAGGTACAGAAGATGAGTATGAAAACATTGATATAAGTGATTATGTACATGAAGGAGATGATGACGTAGGAGATTATAAAATGAGAGATGAAAATTATCCTGAAAAAGATGACAACAGAGTTATACCACATAAGGTTGAAACAAGTTTTATGGAGATTATGCTTCAGCAGCTTGGTTTATTAAAACTCAGCGAAAAGCAAATGAAAATTGCTGAACAGCTTGTTGGAAGTTTGGATGATGATGGTTATTTAAGAAGAGAAACCAGTGCGATTATTGATGACCTGGCGTTTAGGCAAAATGTAGACACAGATGAAGTGGAAATTGAGCAGTTGTTGTTGCAGATACAGCAATTTGATCCTCCCGGTGTAGCTGCCAGGAATTTACAAGAATGCCTGTTGTTACAATTACAAAGAAAAAAGGATCAGGGAAAAATAATTGAAATATCCATTAAGGTTTTGGAGAAATATTTTGATGAGTTTACCAAAAAGCATTACGAAAAAATACAACGTGCGCTTACACTTACTGATGAGCAACTCAGAGAAATTATTAGCCAGATTGTAAAACTCAATCCTAAGCCGGGCGGAACAGCCGGAGATACAGGAAAGAATACCAATTACGTAATACCAGATTTTTTTATTGCAAATAATGCTGGTAAGCTGGAGCTTAGCCTTAACAGCAAAAACGCTCCTGATCTTCGCATTAGCGAAGGTTACAGAGATATGCTGAAGGATTACGATAAAGGAACAAAAAAAGACAAACGACAAAAAGAAGCAGTACTTTTTATTAAACAAAAAATAGACAGTGCAAAATGGTTTATTGATGCAATAAAACAAAGGCAAAATACTTTGTTGAATACCATGGAAGCCATCATGAATTACCAGCATGAGTTTTTTTTAACGGGAGATGAAACGGAACTCCGTCCAATGATTTTGAAAGATATTGCAGAGCGAACAAACCTTGATATATCTACTGTAAGCAGAGTTGCCAACAGTAAATTTGTACAAACAGAATTTGGAACATACAGATTGAAATTCTTCTTTAGCGAAAGTTTACAAACAGACAGTGGCGAAGAAGTAAGTACGAGAGAAGTTAAAAAAATTCTTACAGATTTAATTGGGGAAGAAAGTAAAAAACACCCTTACAGCGATGAAAAGCTTACTGATATGCTGCAGGAAAAGGGGTATAATATTGCACGAAGAACTGTAGCGAAATACAGGGAGCAATTAAATATTCCGGTTGCAAGGCTGAGAAAAATTTTATAAAATGGAAGCTATTTTACCTAAAGAAATTTTACCTGAAAAAAAATATGTTCATCCTTTATTAAAATGGCCGGCTAATTTCTTTTCATATATTTTTCATCCCATTTTTGTGCCGCTGTACGCAATTGCATTTCTTGTATACATCCATCCATCTTATTTTTCAGGGTTTTCAGCAAAGGCAAAGCTCTATACAATTTTAATTAGTGGTTATAACTTAATCTTTTATCCTTTACTAAGTATTGTATTACTAAAAGCTGTTGGTTTTATTGATTCTGTTTTTCTTCGTACAAAAAGAGATAGAATTATTCCTTACATGGCATGTGGTATTTTTTTCTTTTGGGCTTATACAGTATTTAAAAAACAGGAAATGTATCCTGCAATAATGCCATCATTTATTTTGGGTGTTTTTCTTGCTGCGTCTGCGGGTTTAATTGCAAATATTTATTATAAAATAAGCATGCATGCAATTGCTATGGGTGGTTGGCTGGGTTTGTTTTTGGTAATTGCAAAGAGTAATTCTATGTTGATGACGTGGCCTATAGCTTTTGTGCTTTTATGCACTGGTATAGTTTGTACATCCCGTTTAATAGTTTCTGATCATACTGAAAAAGATATTTACACAGGTCTTGTGCTAGGATTATTATCACAGTTTATTGCTGCTGCCGTCTAGTTCTTCAATCAAGATAAAAATGGTTTAGCACATCAGTTTTTTTACTGGCAACATACTTGCTTTGTATTTTAAAATTAAATCTCTTTTTATGAAAACAATCTTTACACTTTTAATTATTTCTGTCACACTTGGCTCCTGCGAAACCCTGCAACAGGTAGCAAATGCTGCAGGTGCTGCTACAGGTACTGTATCAAATACTGAAGCTGCGGCGGGAATAAAAGAAGCTTTGGGACAAGGAATTACAAAATCTGTACTTGAGCTAAATAATACAGATGGCTTTTTTAGAAATGAATTATACAAAGTGTTGTTACCACCCGAAGCACGAAAAATTGAAAATACCCTTCGCGATCTTGGTTTTAACAGCCTTGTGGATAAAGCAATTTTACAGATAAACAGAGGTGCCGAAGATGCAGCCGGTTATGCAAAGCCAATTTTTGTAGAAGCCATAAAAAACATGACTTTGAGTGATGCCATCGGATTAATTAGAAATGGTGACACCAGTGCAACACATTTTTTTAGAGAAAAAACTACTTTAAAATTGTTAGAAGCTTTTAGGCCGGTCATTGCTGCTTCCTTACAGAAAGTAGATGCTACAAAATATTATGGTGACATGGTTTCGAAGTATAATAACTTTCCAACCACATTTAAAAAATTAAATCCTGATCTTACTAATTATGTTACACAAAAAGCTACGGATGCTTTGTTTAATTTAATTGCAAAAGAAGAAATTAATATACGGACAAACTTTGCCGCAAGAACGACAGATATTTTAAGGAGGGTTTTTGGTGGCGCTTACAGATAAGGTTATTATAAATTAAAAATGCTGCAGACTTACAAGATCTGCAGCATTTTTTATGGAGTTAATTATTATGAAGTTCGAAAAACTGAAGAACGCCCGCTCTTCCGTTTTCATACAACATTCTTTTATTTTTAAAACTTACTTTTTTTACTTTCGGATTAAAGTTTCCATAATTTACATAAATGCTTCTTCCTTTTTCGTTGAGCAATCCTGGATACTTTCTCTCTATTGTTTCAATTAAAAGATTTGCAAATGCTGCGAAGTAATCACTTATATTTTTGGGTTGATATGGAGGTATTTCAATTGAGTTTTTAAGAAAAAGATCTATTTGTTCTCTGCGTTCGAGTTTGATGCCTATTGTCTCTGGATTAAAAACCAAATCGTCGCACAGCAGCGGCATCTCTCCATGTTTGCAACTGTCAAACATACTTATCGGATAATTACACAGCATACCACCATCAACATAATAATTAATGTAATCAGATGTATCGCCCTTCTGTATTTTTTGCAGAGAATCATTTAATGCAATTGGTGTAAAGTACAAAGGAACACCGCCACTTATTCTGACTGCAGTCGCCACAGAAAAAGATGGTGTGGTCTTATAGGAGAAGACTTCCAGCCGCTGTTTGCTGATGTTTGTGCCGGTACAAAAAAGGTCTTTATAATTTTTGTTGTTCAATTTTAATTGGTGCAACTCCATAAAAGTAAGGTCTGCATTTCCGGTTCTTTTTATCAGCATTTCCTTTAACCAAATTTCATATTTATCTCCTTTGTACATGCCAAATTTTCTTCTTATTCTTTTATATTTTCCAATTAGACCCCCTTTACCATCATTAAATTTTTGAAACTTTAATGACATTAATATACTGTCGATTTCACCTGCTTTATAACCTATTGCAATCATAAACCCTGCAATGGCACCTGCTGAAGAACCTGCAATATTTTCTATCTGTTGCATGGTTCCATTTTCTTCAAGGACTTTAAAAGCTCCGGCATAAGCAATTCCTCTAAGCCCTCCACCTTCTAACGCAAGGTTTTTGTAAACAGGCTTTAATTGAGCTAAAGAAAAATATGGGAGAAGTAAAAACGTTAATATTTTCATACTAACAAAAATATCAATGTAAATGTTTGCTTATGTGTTATAAAAGTTAAATAATATCATTTGCTAATAAAACCTGCCATGCAGAATCAGTATCATCTGCATTTAAAAGTGATGCAGCCAGTTTATGTGTCTCTGTTTCCATTTCATTTGGATCCAGATTAAAATATTGTGCGATTTGTTTTAAATCTTCATTTTCAAATGCAGGATTAATTATGGGTAATTCATTTACGTTAGCCAGTTGCCCTAAATGGTTTCCTGTAAGTATTTTGCTGTTGCGAATTGCACCTGGAAGCGAATCTATTCCTATACCAATTTTGATATTGGGCTTTGCAACTTTAAATAAATTTTTATCCGAAATTTTGCAGTACCAGTCACCACCAAGGCGAGCAACCAAATTATATTTCGTTTGATCAATTCTGTTATCACTGTCAAGTATATATTCATCAACGTGCATGCAAAGCACTTCACATATTACAAGGTTTCCGGCACCTCCTTCTGCGCCGAGCGCTTTTACCTCAAGCACTTTACATTCCAGTTTTACTTTGCTTTCTTTAATCATTGGTGGTTTTACCAATGTTGCATTTTCCGGCGTAAATCCTGCTTTTATAAATTCGTTTTCTGTTTTTGAATACTCGCAACTGGCCAGCGACATTTGTTGTACCATAGCATAATCAACCATATTGATTACAACCTCAGGTATCTCCAATACATTTTGCAAAGTGTGTTTGGTGCTGTTATCTCTTACCCGCCTTGACGGCGAAAAAATAACTATCGGAGGATTGGATGAGAAGAGATTAAAAAAACTGAATGGTGATAAGTTTACATTCCCTTCCTTATCAATCGTAGATGCAAAACATATTGGTCGGGGAGCAATAGCATGCTGAAGATAGCTTTGTACATCAGCAGGGGAAAGGGTGGAAAGATTAAGTTTCATAATTTACTTTTTATATTTTCACCGCTGAAATAAGTAGTGAAAGGAGTCTTCGCAGAGAGATTAAAAATTGTTTACTATTCTTTTAAATCCATCTTTTAGTAATGGGACATTAAAGTTTATTAAATACCCTAATTTTCTGTAATAAAGTTTTAAATGTGTGATTATTTGAGAGGTAAAAATCGGGATTAATGATTCACAAGATTTAATTTCAATAATAATTTCATTCTCAACCAATAAATCAATTTCATATGATTTACCTAAAGGAACATCCTTGTATACCAATTCTACTGGAACTCTAGCCTTAACAAATAAACCTCTCAACTCAAGTTCTCTTTTAAGAGCAAGTTGATATGCAGATTCTAACAAACCTGCACCAAGTTCTTTGTGAACAGTTATTGCTGCATCTAAAATAACTCCTCCGATTTCATTTAATCTTTGATTGTCCATTTTAATTTTATTTTAAAATCTCTGCGTATTCTCTTTTATCTCAAGTTCTCTGCGGTGAATATTATTTCTTCAAAGCCAATATAGAAAAATCACTCTCATCTGCAACTATGGTATTCTTCAAAAGCCCCAATCCATCAATTTCCATTTCTACCACATCACCGTTTTGCAGCCACTGCTCTTTATAATTAGCATCGTTTAATTTTCCTGTTCCGTTCAATTCTAAAAAACATCCTGTACCTACCGTTCCGCTGCCAATTACATCGCCCGCATAAAGGTTTACACCATACGCACAGCGCTCCAGTATTTCTGCAAAGGTCCAATCCATATCAGCAAGGTTGCCTTCACTAACTTGTATGCCATTTACTTTACAAGTCATTTTTAAATTCCAGCTTTTTCCCTCATGTCCTTTCTTACAGGGAACTTCAAAAGGTTGCAATTCGTCGAGCGTAACCAGCATTGGACCAATGGCGGTAGAAAAATCTTTTCCTTTTGCAGGGCCAAGGTTTAGCAGCATTTCTTCCATTTGCAAACGCCTTGCACTCACATCATTCATAATCATTAATCCTGCAATATATTCATCTGCTTCTGCAGCTTTAATATTTTTTGCATGCTTGCTTACAACAATTGCAGCTTCCAGTTCAAAATCAAGTTTTTCAAAATGATCAGGCATGCAAACAATATTACCTGGTCCCTGAATGCTGTTGTGATTGGTAAAATAAAATATGGGATTCTGGTCAAATTCAGGAATCATATCAACTTTTCTGTTTCGCCTTGCAGATGCTACATGTTGCCGAAAGGCATATCCATCCCTACAACTTGTGGGATTGGGTACAGGAGCAATAATTTCTGCATCCGCATAATCTCCGTAAGATTTATTTTCATATCCGCCCTCTTTCACTTTCCTTTCTGCCGCCTGCGAAAGCGGAAAAACATCTTCCCAATAATTTAAAAACATTGACATGCTTATAGGTAAATCCGGATGAAGTTTATCTGTATCGTAGATTTTGCCATTGATTATTAATGCAAGTTGTTCGTGGTCGTTTTTTAGATACGTAATTAATTTCATTGAATTATTTTATTTAAAAATGAAAATGGAGCTAAAATTGTTATTATTTTTCTATAAAAAGAATAACAAATTTAGACTTCCAAACTCTTTAAAAAAAAGGATTTTGTATATTTGCAACATATTAAAATAATATATGGAATTTCAAAAAATACATAATAAAGGTCAAGCACAAATATTTAGAAACGGTTATTTAGAATATCTCACAAAAACTCATCCTCTTGTTATATGGGGTATGTATTTGCCGATATTGATATTTTTACCCTACTATTCCATTAAATATTTAGAATTTTCAGGAATAAATGTCTTTCTTATTTATTTTAGTGGCATTGTTTTCTGGACGCTTACAGAGTATATATTACATCGCTTTGCTTTTCATTATCATCCCGAAACAGAAAAAGGTAAAAGAATAAATTATGTATTACACGGCAATCACCACGAGTATCCGAGAGATAAAGAGCGATTGTTTATGCCTGCTGCGCCCAGCCTGATTATAGCATCAATGTTTTTCTTTTTATTCTTTTTAATAATGGGTAAAAATGTATTTGCATTTTTCCCTGGTTTTATGCTGGGATATTTAATTTATGGTACAATGCATTTTGCTATTCATGCATGGAATCCTCCTTTTAAATGGATGAAAGGGTTATGGAGAAATCACCATCTTCATCATTACAAACATACTGATATGGGTTTTGGGGTTAGCAGTACTTTATGGGATCATGTATTTGGAACAATGTTCGATTTAAAAAAAGAAAAAGAAGATGCGGATAAAGTAAAAGAACTCATGTATACCAAAAAATCTGCATAATCATTTAATTACCATCTTTCTTCTTGAGAATCGTTGTTTGAATTTGCAATGTTTTCTTCTCTGGATTTTATTTTTTCTAGCTGTCTTTGTATAAACAACCCAGCAATTATTTTACCCGCATCTTCCTTTTTGTTTTCTGCAAGAAGTCTGTTTAGTTTCTGTTCGTTTATATCTGCCCGATAAAGGATAAAAATGAGTTTATTAAAATCATTTACTATGAGGAAATTTATTTTCTCGATAAGAAAATCCACAAAGTTATTTTTGTTTGACTGTAAACTGAATGAGTCGTTTACTATATGAACTATTTCATTTTTCATCATTAAAATTTTTCTAAGACCCCTAATGCAAAAAGGGCGAAATCGTATTTTGAGGGGTCTTTTTTATCCAGCGTTTTCATAGCTTCTGTCAATTCAACGGCTGCAATCCAGTCTGTAGGCTTTCTGTTTAAAAGTCCAAAATGTCTTGCTACCCTTGCCACATGCAAATCTAAAGGTATTATTAATTGTGAAGGCGATATGGCTTTCCATATCCCAAAATCTACACCTTTATTATCATTCCTCACCATCCAACGCAGATACATGTTCAACCGTTTGCAACTTGCTTTTTTGGCTGGAGAAGCTATGTGTTTTAGGGTACGTTTAGGTATATTTTCCAAGGAGAAAAAATAATTATAAAAGCCGTTTAATCCATTTTCAATATTTGCGTCACCTGTTTTTAATGTTTGTGTAAATGCAGTTTCAAGTGACTCATTTTTACTGTAATGATGTTGAAAAAAATCTATAAAATATAAAAGGTCTGTGGGGTTGAAAGTGCGGTGTTTAAAATTTAATAACCTGTTAAGGTCAGCAGTGGAATGATGCAAGCAAAATTCATAGGGAGCATTATTCATCAGC
Source organism: Ferruginibacter sp. (assembly GCA_025352525.1). Taxonomy (GTDB): domain Bacteria; phylum Bacteroidota; class Bacteroidia; order Chitinophagales; family Chitinophagaceae; genus Ferruginibacter. The sequence goes on along the minus strand of JANXTG010000115.1, from coordinate 8,816 downwards.
TGCATTAGCTCTTTGCTTTTATTGATAATGGTTGTACGGTTTCCCCATGCAAAAATAGCAGCAAAAAAACCTGCTATTTCTATATCCTGTTTTTTTGTAAATAAATGAGGAATACAAATAGGATCTGGAACAATAAAAAAAGGTTGATTATATTCATCAACCTTTTTATTAAGAAAATCCTGTAATTTTTTATCAATCATTTTTATTAAACAATTCTATTTATTGTCAGCATCTAAAATCTGACTTTGAAGAATTTAAGAGGCCTCAATTGCTACCCTTAAATCTTCTATTAAATCTTCAGCATCTTCAATACCCACACTTAATCTAATCAATCCATCGGCAAGTCCGTTTTTTATTCTTTCCTCTCGTGGTATGCTTGCATGCGTCATGGTTGCAGGGTGATTTATTAAAGATTCTACACCACCCAAACTTTCAGCCAAGGCGAATAATTTTGTAGATGTAAGAACTTTATTTGCTGCTTCCATGCTTGCATCTTTTAATACAAAACTCATCATGCCACCAAAGCCACGCATTTGTTCTTTGGCAATATTGTAATTTGGATGGTCTTCAAAACCACACCAGTAAACTCTTTCAACTTTTGGATGGTTGCGTAAAAAATGTGCAACAGCAACTCCATTTTCGCAATGTTGTTTCATGCGCACATGCAATGTTTTTATACCTCTTAAAACCAAAAAACAATCCATTGGTCCGGGCACAGCACCACAACTTTTTTGGATAAAATATAATTGAGCTCTTAATGCATCATCATTTATTATTAATGCGCCCTGTATTACATCACTATGGCCACCAAGGTATTTTGTTGCAGAGTGCATAACGATATCTGCGCCAAGGTCCAGCGGATTTTGCAGATAAGGTGAAGCAAAAGTATTATCTACACAAAGCCATGCTCCTGCTTGTTTAGATATTTGTGCCGCACCTTTAATATCTGTAATATTCATTAACGGATTTGTAGGGGTTTCAATCCATATTAATTTGGTTTTAGCGGTAACTGCTTTTCTAATATTCTCGATATCTGTGGTATCAACATAAATAAATTTAATGCCGTACTTTTCAAATATTTTGGTAAAAAGTCTGTAAGTGCCACCGTACATATCGTTGGCTGCAATTACTTCATCACCGGGGTTTAATAATTTTATAACAGCATCTGTTGCGGCAACACCACTGCCAAATGCAAGGCCATGTTTACCATTTTCAATTACTGCCAAGGCATCTTCAAGCGCTTTACGAGTAGGGTTTTGGCTGCGAGCATATTCATAACCCAGGTTAACCCCGGGTGCCTGCTGCACGTAAGTACTTGTTTGATAAATAGGCGTCATAATTGCACCCGTACTTGGATCAGGCACTGTACCTGCATGAATAAATTTAGTACCTAACCTATGTGAGTTGTTGTTCATATTTTTTTAATTATTGTGTTGCAAAATTAACCTTAAATAAACTGCTATCCCACACTAAATAGACTTTTAGATTTACTAAATTCATAAGATTTTGGCAAGATTTAAAAAACGCCAATCAATATTATCTGCTTCATGGGCATGTTTTGGTTCTGTTTTATTTTTTAAAACTGTGGCGTTTAAAATATTATCTTTTACAAGTTTTTCCTTGCTGAAAAAAATCATTTCCTGTACCTGTTTATGCTCCATCCAGCTTTTTTGTGGCGTCTCAAAACCAATCTTATTTGTATTCCACAAAATGCTATCCGGAATTTTCTCCATCATTGTTTTCCTTAAGATATATTTTGTAAAGCCGTCTTTTACTTTGAATGAAGACGGTAGTGAAAAGATAAAATTGACCAGTTCAAAATTTAAAAAAGGAAGACGAACTTCTGTGCCGTGCGCCATGCTGTTCCTGTCAGCAAAGCGCAGCAATTCTTCCAAACCATGTTGCATGGTATTGTTATAGAGTATATCGTTTAATTTAGTAACAACCGGTTTGTGAATTCCCTGCCATTCTTTCCCTTTAATTCTTTTTAAAAGTTCATTGTGTATAAATGTGCTGTTAATAATTTTATTGTATTCTCTTTTTTCCAGCGCAATAGCTGTATGAGATGGTAGGTATGCAGCAAGAATATTTTTAAAATTCCATTGTAAAGGAATCTCTGCTTTTTGCAGTAATAGTCTTTGTTTTTTTACTTCTTTATGTTTTCCCTTTGCAGCAATCTCCTGTAAATACCAATGTAAATATTTGGAGTAGCCACCCAGTATTTCATCTGCACCCTGTCCATCAAGCAAAACTTTTATGTTGTTTGCAGCTGCCAATTCGTAAACTTTATACTGGGCATAAATGCTCGAAGATGGAAATGGCTCTTCCTGATGATAGCAAAGTTTTTCGAAATCTCTTAAAAGTCCTTCAGCATTTGGGGTTACTGTATAATTATTCAGTTTAAATTTATTGCACAATTCATAAATAAACATGCTCTCATCTTTATTAAAACCGGGGAATATTGCTGAAAAGCTTTTAAAATTTCTTTTTGCTTCAGAATTCTTTGTAATATAGAATGCAATCGTTGAGCTGTCAATGCCTCCGCTTAAACTAGAACCCACAGCAACATCACTTCTCAACCGAAGTTTTACTGAATTTTCCAGGAGAAATTCAAATTTCTCAACGGCTTCCTTTTCTGTTATTTCTATGCAGTTTTGTTTATTAATATCTCTATACCGAGATAAAGTAAAATGCATGGTACTTAAAGAAACTATGCCTGTATGGGCAGGTGGTAAAGAGAAAATATGTTTAAAAAATGTTTGTGATTTATTCCCTGCATGTTGCACCTGGCCAAGAGCAAGATAATTGACCATCATTTTTTCATCAGCACATTTAGTAACTCCTGCAGCCCACAATGCTTTCATTTCGCTGGCAAACGCAAATACATCATTATCTAAAAAATAGTAAAAAGGTTTTTCTCCAAAAATATCTCTTGCACAAAAAAGTTCATTTAACTTTTCATCCCAGATGGCAAATGAAAACATACCATCAAAATACTTTACACATGCATCTTTGTAAAAATCATAACATGCAAGAATTACCTCTGTATCACTTTGCGTAGTAAAATGATAACCTGCTTTTTGCAGATCTGTTTTTAATTCTTTGTAATTGTAAATTTCGCCGTTGTAAACAATGCTGTATCTGTTTAAATAATGCATTGGCTGCGCAGCTGCCGCAGTTAAATCTATTATAGCAAGGCGCCTGTGAGACAGGCCGGCGGTATTTTCTTTATTTATCCAAAACCCTTCACCATCGGGACCTCTGTGCGATAATGTATCTGACATCGTTTTTAACGACTTGGGCTGTATAACTGTTTTTTTGGGAGAAATGATACCTGCAATTCCACACATTTTGTAAATATAATTACAATGCATGTAATGCGACATAGAAACATAATGTTGAATGGGTTTGTAGTAAACTATTTTATGAATACAATTGGCAAAACAGTTTTTACATTATCCCATGCCATAATTAAATCTGCCCCATTGCTGTTTTCTTTAAAAACCATAGTAAAATCTTCCAGTGCGGGTTCTTGTTTTTGCACCGGAAGATCTGTTTTAAAAATATCTTTACTCGGGTTAATATGCAAACCCCAGGTATGAAGATTGCTGTTGAAAATAATTGTCCATCTGTCTGCATGAGGAATACAATATAATATGTACGACCCTTTAAGAACACTTTTACCGGCGATATTTACATTCTCAAATAACTCTATTTCTGTAGCTTCATTTGCACCAAGCCGCCATGGAACTCCATAAGCACACAAACTTTCTTTTGATTCTGCAAAAAGAACTCGACCTTTTTTATGAGGACGGCTGTAAATTAATTTTGCTATTAAATGAAGTGAATCATTTCCTTTCATTTTCTCTATGGGATAGTCTACAGGATACCAACTCATATCAAGCCACGACTGATCTGGCTGGATATAAGGGTTTTTGTTCTTTGATAAAGAATCGATATTCGTTTCTGCAATATTACGTTTTACTACACTTTTTTCTTTGCAGGAAAAAAGTGTAGTAAGTATTATTGTAAATAAAACGCTTTGTAATTTGAGCATACTATTTCATTGAAACCGGTAAGGTTATTTTTACATTATCCCAACCTGCATTCAACGAAAATCCATTTTTGGCCTTATCAAAATAAATGTAAAAAGCATCAGCAATTTCTGTAGATGTTTGTACCGGTACATCAACTCTTAAAATATCTTTGGTTTGCTCATATTTGTAAGCACCCCAGCTGTTTAAATCTTTATTTATTATGATTGTCCATTTCTCTTTGGTTGGAATTGCAAACATGGAATATCTACCTTTTTTTACTTTAATATTATTGATTGTTACGTCAGTAAAAAATTCAATTTCTGTATTTTCGTTTGCACCAAATCTCCATACTTTATTGTATTCAACTAAACCCCCAAAAATTGCCCTGTTGTTTTTTTGAGGTCTGCTGTAAATTATTCTTGCTGCAAGCGGTTCAGTAATCTTATCCTGTATTTTCAATATACCATATCCAGCAGGATAAGTGCTCATAAACATAGGAGATTTAGCTAGTGCGGGTATCGCAGATTGCGCAAAAATTGTAGTTGTACAAATTAAAGCAAGGGAGCAAATAAATAATAATTTTTTCATTTTTTTATTATAAAGATAAAACATCAACCGTTTAACATTTGTGCTATTTTATTAACGGTAAAATTTTTAACATCGGGCATAAAAGTCTCATACCAAATCCGGATGTCGTTTTTATGTGTCAAAAAAATAGCATATGCAGTATCAGTTTCTGTTATGTATTTTGCACGCCTTGCAAGACCACCAAAACTTTTTTGCATACCATTATGAGATCTGTAGTTGTATAACCAATCCTGTGCCTGCATACAAGGAAACATGGCGGCAAATTTTTCAGGGAAATGAGCAGATTGTGGTTTAAGAAGAAGGTAAGTATTTTCGCTAAATTTTTTTAATTCCTCCGGAGATGAAAACTGATTGGTATCGTTTGCAAGAAAATAATCATACACAACATCTGTGAATGCGCCTGCGTATAATCTGTATGCCGGTTTAAAAAATTTCTTTATTTCGGAAGTGGCAGCGTGAGTATCTGTAAAATCGTCAATGGCTCGGTGCAACTTAATGCCGTTTTGTATTGCTGCAGGATAATCAAATTGCTTTTTTCCTTTTACATAATCACTGATCATATTGCCCACAAGCAAATCAGTATTATTAAACGATAAATAGGCGTGGGCCAGATAATTCAATGTGTTTTATTTTTTATTTACAAATTCGGCAATTAAATCAGCAAGCCCCGGCATGATCGGCAAAGTCCCATCTGAGTATGTGGCAATATTTTTAGTTCTGTCTATTGGCGCTTCTTTTAAAATATGATTCATTCCCGTTACAATTTTAAGTGTTGCAGTTGGCTTGCAGTTTTTCAACATTTCTGCCTGTTTAACCTCTACTTGAATATCTGTAGTGCCTTGCAAAATAAGTATTGGAACAGTAAGTTTCTTAATTTCTGCACAAGGGTCATGCAGCATCCACGATACAATGTATGGTTGAACGGAAGGTCGCAAAATAGAAACTAAGTATGGAGGAACGGTATCTATTTTTTGTTTGTTTCTCATTCTAGAAAGAAGCGAATCCACTACAACAGCAGCTTTTGGTAACTGTTGGGCATATTGCCATGTAATTATTTTATCAATGCTTTCTCCTGCGCCTGCTATAGATATGTAGCCGTTTACTTTTTCTTTTTGTGCAGCTATCATTCCCACCAAAGAGCCTTCGCTGTGTCCGGCTATAAATATTTTACCAATGCGTTTGTCTTTTTTTATAAAACTGATCCAGCCGGCAAGGTCATCTGCATAATCATCAAAACGTATACTTGCCTCACTCTTCATTGCACCCATACTTTTGCCAACACCTCTTTTGTCAATAAGCAACGTTGCAATATTTTGTTTAGAAAGCGCTTCTGCAAGAAGTCTGTAAGAATTTGCTTTTAACGCATTGCCACTATTGCCGTTGCGGTCTGTAGGTCCGCTGCCTGCCTGTATTATAACAAGTTTAAAAATTTTGCCGGTTGTGGGTAATAATAATGTCCCAGCTAAATTTCCTGTTGGCGTAGTAAAAGTTTTTTCTTCTGAAATAAACTGTGCCTCGCAAACAAATTGTTGAACTATAAATAATAGGGTAATTAGTAAACGCATTTTTATATAAAGATAAGGTTTGAAGCTGCCATTGTTTTTAGGCAAACTGTTTTCATTTTAATTTTTCCACAATGATTATTTAATAAACAACTACGGTATTGTTTTATATTTGCAGCAATACACTGCATAAACCCAATATATGATAACAGAAAAGGTGAACCTGCGTTTTGGAATTCTAACTGCATTAATCGTTCTCGCAGCTTTTAGTCGAATTATTCCACACACTTTTAATTTCTCTCCGCTAGGTGCGATAGGTATTTTTGGTGCTGCACATTTTAGTAAAAAATGGATGGCGCTGTTTATTCCGCTTGCTGCAACGTGGGTGAGTGATTTATTTATAAACAATGTTATTTACGCAAAATATTATCCAACTTTTACCTGGTTTGCAGAAGGTTTTTATTGGCAGTATGCAGCATATATTTTAATTGTTATAGCGGGCTTTTTTATAATGAGAAAAGTGAACACTAAAACTGTTTTATTTGGCGCACTTGCATCTTCTACCATTTTTTTTCTTGTAAGCAATTTTGGTTGCTGGCCCGGTAGCATATACCCACAAAATTTTGGTGGACTTATGCAATGTTATGCAGCGGGAATTCCTTTTGTAAAAGGTACTTTAATGGGCGATTTCTTTTACTGTGCTGTTTTATTTGGTGGTTTTGCTTTGGTGCAAAAGCAAGTGCCTGCATTACGTACAGCCAATGCCTAAACACGAAGAAAAATACTGCCCAAAATGCAATGAAATTTTTGTTTGCAAAGTTGGAGATATTGCCAATTGCCAATGCAATACGATTATATTCACTGAAACTACGCAGCAGTTTTTAGCCAAAACAAGTTTTGATTGTTTGTGTATAAACTGTCTGCAAAAAATAAGCAATGCTGTAGAATTATCAAAAGCTTATGTTTTTCCAACACAAAAAGAAATGTTTGTAGAAGGCCTGCATTATTACATTGAAAATAACAATTGGGTGTTTACAGAAATGTACCACATGCTAAGAGGTTATTGCTGTGAAAGCGGTTGCAGGCACTGTGTGTATGGGTTTAAGAAGAATTAAGTTATGGGTCTTGGGTTAAGAGTTTCGGGTTGTTTTTAATAAAACATTTTACATTTTTAAGTATGAGTATAAATTTAGAAGAACAGATAAAACTTAGCGAAACACGAATTTTTAAAGCGGTGTTTCCAAATACAACAAACCATTACGATACATTATTTGGTGGCACTGCCATGCATTTAATGGATGAAGTCGCTTTTATTACTGCTACAAGGTTTACAAGAAAAAGATGTGTTACGGTTTCCAGCGACAGAATAGATTTTAAAATGCCGATACCTGCAGGTACCATTATTGAACTGGTGGGTAAGGTTTCTAAAATTGGTACAACAAGTTTAGATGTGAAGGTGGAAATTTACATAGAGCAGATGTATGAAAATAAAAGGGAGAAAGCGATAACCGGATCTTTTACTTTTGTTGCAATTGATGAAAATAAAAAGCCTACAAAAATATTATCCTAATTCTTTAGCAAAGGCTGAAAAATGATTTGCTGCTGAAGAGCGGCGGGATGGGCAGTAGTAGCTGCCGAAATGATAATCTTTTTAGTATAATAACCTTTGGAGCGGCACTACCACAAACAGCCCGAACAAATGTTGCAGCCGGCATATACTTTACCGCACAAATTTCCTTTAAAATTCTCTTTGATTTTATACTGCTTACACTTGGGTAAAAAAAGTTATTTTTGGCACTAAAATTTTATAACATCAAACAAAAAATATGAGCAAAGGTCCGGTATCAAATTTTATAGAACACCATTACCGGCATTTTAATGCAGCGGCGTTAATGGATGCTGCAAAAGGTTATGTTACGCATTTGGAAGAGGGTGGTAAAATGATGATAACGCTTGCGGGCGCAATGAGTACGGCTGAGCTTGGGCTTAGTCTGGCAGAAATGATTAGACAGGATAAGGTGGCCATTATTAGTTGTACAGGTGCAAACCTGGAAGAAGATGTGATGAACCTGGTGGCACATTCTCATTACAAGCGTGTCCCAAATTACAGGGATTTAAGCCCGCAAGATGAATGGGATTTACTCGAAAACCATTACAATAGAGTAACCGACACTTGCATACCCGAAGAAGAAGCTTTTAGAAGATTGCAACAGCACATTGAAAAAATATGGAAAGATGCAGAGGCTGCGGGTGAAAGATATTTTCCGCATGAGTATATGTATAAAATGTTGTTGAGTGGTGTATTGGAGCAATATTACGAAATAGACCCAAAGAACAGCTGGATGCTTGCTGCGGCTGAAAAAAATATTCCAATTGTTGTACCGGGTTGGGAAGACAGTACAATGGGAAATATTTTTGCATCATACATTATAAAAAATGAATTGAAGGCGAGTACCATGAAAAGTGGTATTGAATATATGGTTTGGTTGGCAGATTGGTACAAGCACAATTCATCTGGAAAAGGTGTAGGCTTTTTTCAAATTGGTGGTGGTATTGCAGGCGATTTTCCAATTTGTGTTGTGCCTATGATGTACCAGGATCTGGAAATGCATGATGTACCTTTCTGGAGTTATTTCTGCCAGATATCTGACTCTACAACTTCCTACGGATCATACTCAGGCGCTGTGCC
>JANXTG010000096.1 GCA_025352525.1 Ferruginibacter sp. | reverse complement strand
ACAGGAACAATATTTTCCATGTGTGCACGGCTTGCTAGCTCAGGAACAACGCCTCCATATTGTTCATGAATTTTTTGTGTAGCAATTATATTGCTTAAGATTTTGCCTTTGCTGTAAACAGCCGCAGCTGTTTCATCGCAGGATGATTCTATTGCAAGAATATTTGTTTGTAGGTTGTTCAGGGAGTTTGAAGTTGTAATTTTTATGATTGAAATTTCGTTTTATTGGTTACGGATTTTTAATAGTTGTTATTAACTGTCTGTTGTTAAATGTTTATCGTTTAAATTCAATTTGTAATTTATAAAATGAATCTGGGGTTAAAAAATCAGCACGTTAGCGTATCGAAAAATTATTACATTAACTTCTTATTGCTACCACAGGGTCCATTTTTGCTGCCTGTCTTGCCGGAATAATCCCCGCAAGTATGCCAACAACAATACAAATTATAACGGTTGCAAACATAAGCGGTACAGAAATAAATACGGGAAATTTTAGCGGACCCGAAAGAACAAGTGTTAACAGCCACACAAAAAATAATCCTATAGCGCCACCTAAAATGCACATCAGTGCTGCTTCCATTAAAAACTCAAGTAATATGGATGAGCTTTTTGCACCAATGGCTTTTTTTAAACCAATAACAGAAGTTCTTTCTTTAACTGTTACAAACATAATATTGGCAATACCGAACAAACCGACTATTAAACTGATTCCGCCAATAAAACCACCCACAATATTCAGCGTTACAAAAAAACCGGATATTGCTTTGCTAAAAGCTTCCACACTGTTTAATGAAAAATTATCTTCTTCCCTTGGCCCCAAACGCCTTACCTGCCGCATAATTCCTCTTAACTCCTGGTATAATGCATCTGTAGTTACACCATTTTTTCCTTTTACTATTAATACCGGATTAGCATTTTTTTCGTCAAACAATTGTCTGCAATATTTGTACGGCATCATTATGCAATGGTCATAATCCCAGCCTATCGTATTTTTCCCTACTTTTTTTATTACACCAACAATCGTCATTACTTTCCCCTTAACTTCCACCTGTTTTCCGGCAGCTCTTTCTGCAGATCCAAATAAACTTTCCGCATTTTCAAAACCAATTATACAAACATTGGTGCCGTTATTAAATTCGTTCGAAGAAAAATAGCGACCCGCGTCAAACACCAATGGCTGCAATGCAATCTGCGGTTCATTTATACCATATACAGCCACATTACTCAATACATCACTTTTGTAAGATAAACTTCCACCAGTTTGCATTAAAAAAGTTACGTCCTGTGTAAGTTCCGATCGCTCTTTTACCAAATTCTGTTCTTCATATTTGATTACAGGCCTTGCCCTAAGTTTCCAGAAAGGTTTGTTTGGACCACCACTGTAATCCCATTTGTCAATGTAAATAGTATTACTTCCGAGGCTGCTTACCTCATTCTGTATGTTTTGCTCCAAACTGTTAACTGTTGCCAAAACCCCAATAATACAGAATATACCAAACGCAACACCAGTAAGGCTAAGCGCAGTTCTTGTTTTATTTACTTTTAATTCCTGTAGTGTAAGTCGCAGAGAATTACCGAGTATCTTTAGCATATTTGCCATTCAGTAAAGTTAATAACAAAAAATACTGCGTGTTATCCGGAGAACTATTTAAAAATGCCGTTTATATAATTAATGTGTTGCTTTTTTAGCCGGGCAAAGAAGTAGCAACTTTCAGCATTTGTGGCAAACGTATTTTGTTGTTTTTTTCTTTTTGGGGAAAAGAAGAAAGGGAACCACATTTCATCTTCACCAAATGTTTGGCTTTTATTATGCAATAGATTAGAGGTTAAATACTGTTATTGGCTCTTCTTTGAGCCTTGCACTTCAAAGCTTACCTTTGCGCTCGCAAAAACAGCAGATGAAATACACTTCAGAAATTAACCGCCGCAAAACTTTCGCTATCATTTCTCACCCCGATGCAGGAAAGACCACACTTACAGAAAAGTTTTTGCTGTTTGGTGGTGCCATTCAAACTGCCGGTGCGGTAAAAAGCAATAAAATTAAAAAACATGCTACTTCCGATTTTATGGAAATTGAAAGGCAGCGTGGAATTTCTGTTGCTACTTCGGTTATGACTTTTGAATACGAAGGACATTTAATAAATCTTTTAGATACACCAGGACATAAAGATTTTGCGGAAGATACTTTTCGTACACTTACAGCAGTAGACAGTGTGGTGTTGGTAATAGATTCTGTAAATGGTGTGGAGCCACAAACCAGGAAATTAATGGAAGTTATTGCTATGCGCAAAACGCCGGTAATTGTTTTCATCAATAAAATGGATAGAGATGGTAAAAACCGTTTTGATTTGATGGAGGAGATTGAAAATGAATTAAAAATCCAGCTACACCCAATGACGGTCCCTATTAACAGCGGTAAAGATTTTAAAGGTGTGTACGATTTGCATAAAAAAAGTCTTGTATTATTTTCTGCAGGTACAAAAGCAAATGATGAAAATGTTTTAGAAATTACTGATATAAATGATAAAATTTTAGATGCTAAAATAGGAGAGAAGGATGCAAAAACTTTGCGGGAAGATGTAGAATTGATTGATGGTGTTTATGGTGAATTAAATTCTGAAGATTATTTGAGCGGAAATACTGCACCCGTTTTTTTTGGAAGTGCAGTAAATAATTTTGGTGTAAAAGAAATGCTTGATACGTTTGTACGCATAGCGCCAACACCACGCCCACGCCACACTACAACAAGAGATGTATTGCCTGAAGAGGAAAAATTTAGTGGTTTCATTTTTAAAATACATGCCAATCTTGATCCCAAGCACAGAGATCGAATTGCCTTTTTACGGGTTTGCAGCGGCAGATTTGCACGCCATACTTATTATAACCATGTTCGTTTGGAAAAAGATATGCGTTTTACAAATCCATACAGTTTTCTTGCCCGCCAAAAAGATGTAATCGAAGAAGCTTATCCAGGAGATGTTGTAGGTCTATTTGATACCGGTAATTTTAAAATAGGAGATACGCTGACTGAAGGAGAGGCTTTTTATTTTACAGGTATTCCAAGTTTTTCGCCTGAGATTTTTAAAGAAGTAATTAACAAAGACCCAATGAAAACCAAGCAGCTCGAAAAAGGCTTGAACCAGCTTACAGATGAAGGAGTAGCACAGCTTTTTACGCAGTTTGGTGGTAATAAAAAAATTATTGGTTGTGTGGGTGAATTGCAGTTTGAAGTAATACAATACCGTTTGCTGCAAGAATATGGTGCATCGGTGCAAATGAACAGTCTGCCTTTTTTTAAAGCATGTTGGCTAACTGCAACAGACCCCAAAAAGTTAGAAGATTTTACAAAATACAAACAGGCAAATATTGCAGAAGACAAAGATGGCAACGTCGTTTATCTTGCCCAAAGCGAATGGTTTTTAAATACCGAAATAAGTAACAATCCGGATATTGCTTTTCATTTTACAAGTGAAATAAATAAGGTTTAAGCGGTCTACATTTTAAATGGTGATTGATATTTTTTGTGTTTTCTTCCTAAATTAATTACGTTTACATCATGTACAAAATGGACAAAACGGTTGGTAAGGCAATGACGCACAAGGAAGCAGAAAAAGAAAAGCTTTTCCCACCCGAAACAACAGCAAAAGACAGGTTAAATGAAGCATGGTATTTAACTTGCCAGGCTTATGGTATAGACCCAGAAAATCCTCCCAAAATGGATAAAACTGTGGGTTCATCAAGAAAACACGCACAGTAATGGGTAATATTTTTGATAGTGATTTTAGAGATTTTATTCAAAGCCTAAACGATAATGAAGTAGATTATTTATTGGTAGGGGGCTATGCTGTAATTCTCCATGGTTATAGAAGAACCACCGGCGATTTGGATATTTGGGTCAATAGGACAAAAGAAAATTACAAAAATTTATCTAAAGCATTTTATGAATTTGGTTTGCCTTTATTAGATATGACGGAAGACAATTTCCTTAATTCTAAAACAGTGGATGTGTATAGTTATGGTCGTCCTCCAGTTGCTATTGATATATTATTGGAAGTAAAAGGGTGCATTTTTGATGAAGCTGTTTTACAAAGAAAAATTTACATTGAAGAAGGATTATCGATAAAATTTATCAATCTTAATACACTTAAGGAGGCAAAAAATGCTGCCGGCCGTTTTAAAGACTTAGATGATTTAGAAAAACTTGCGGAGTTATAAATTTGTCATTAATCAATTATTTCACTCCCGTATAATTATGCGGACTCACAGCTTTCAACTCTTTTTTTAATGTAGCTGATATTTTCAAACCATTTATAAACTCGTGCATGGAGTTTTTAGTAATGGCATTGTTACCTCGGGTAAGTTCTTTTAAAGCTTCGTAAGGTTTTGGATAATTTTCACGGCGCAAAATTGTTTGTATGGCTTCAGCAACAACTGCCCAGTTGTTTTCCAGATCAGCTTTTAATTTTGGTTCGTTTAAAATTAATTTTCCCAATCCTTTTTCTAAAGATTTTAAAGAAATAATTGTGTGCGCAATTGGTACACCAATGTTTCTTAAAACAGTACTGTCAGTTAAATCCCGCTGTAATCGGCTGATGGGTAATTTCGCTGAAAGATGCTCTAGTATTGCATTTGCCATTCCAAAATTTCCTTCTGCATTTTCAAAATCTATTGGGTTTACTTTATGTGGCATAGCGCTGCTGCCAACTTCTCCTTTTTTTGTTTGTTGTTTAAAATAATCTACGCTGATGTAACTCCACATATCACGGGAAAGATCAATCAGTATATTGTTTATGCGTTTTATTGCATCAAAATGTGCGGCCAGGGTATCGTAATGTTCAATTTGTGTGGTGTATTGCTGCCGTTGTAACAACAGCTTATTTTCTAAAAATTCATTGGCAAATTTTACCCAGTTGTGTTTTGGATAAGCAACCGCATGCGCATTAAAATTTCCTGTTGCACCACCAAATTTGCCGGCAAATGGAATAAGGCTGAATAAATTTATCTGGTTTTGCAACCGCTCAACAAAAACCATCATTTCTTTGCCAAGCATTACGGGTGTTGCAGCCTGCCCATGTGTACGTGCCAGCATCGGAATATTTTTCCAAGTCGTAGCAAGCTTTTGCAAATATTTTTGTAGGTTAATTATTGCAGGCAAATATTCACTTTCCACCGCATCTTTCCAAAGCATTGGCACAGCTGTATTGTTTATATCCTGTGAGGTTAACCCAAAGTGAATCCATTCTTGTAAATCACCTGCACCAAGGGAATTTAATTTTTCTTTTAAGAAATATTCAACAGCTTTTACATCATGGTTTGTAACGCTTTCTGTTTTTTTAATTTGTAAAGCATCTTCTTCACTAAAATTGTCGACAATTAAACGTAAAGCATTTCTAAGGCTGGCCTCCGTTTTAAAAAACTTTTTATCACTCAATGCTATAAAATATTCTACCTCTACTTTCAACCTGTATTTTATCAGTGCATACTCAGAAAAATACTGCGCAAGTTGTAAAGTGCTTTTGTTATACCGGCCATCTACAGGAGAAATGGCCGTAAGGGGGGAAAGTTGCATATAAGAAGTTAGTTTGAAGTAATTTTGCACGAATTTAAACGAAACGAATTGGAAACAAAAATAAGGGTTGCGGCTGTGAGTTATTTAAATACCAAACCGCTCATTTATGGTTTTGAAAAAGGCATGATGAAAAATGAAGTCGAACTGTTAACAGATTTTCCTGCCAGCATTGCAGACATGCTGATAAGCAATGAAGTTGATATTGCACTTGTACCCGTAGCTATTATTCCCTTGTTAACCGAATACCATATTATATCTGACTATTGTATTGGCGCAACGGGTGAAGTAGCAAGTGTGTGCCTTTTTAGCGATGTACCTTTATCGGAAATAAAAACTATTTTATTGGATTACCAGAGCAGAAGTTCTGTAGGGTTGCTAAAAATTTTATTGAAAGATTATTGGAAACTAAATGTCAATCTAATTAATGCTGATGCAGATTATGAAGAAAAAATATTGAGTACAACTGCAGGATTGGTAATTGGTGACCGGGCTTTTATCCAAAGAAAAAAAAGTAAATATATTTTTGATCTTGGTACTGCCTGGAAAGAAATGACAGGACTTCCATTTTTATTTGCAGCATGGATTGCAAATAAAAAACTACCTCAAACCTTCGTAGAAAGATTCAACCAAACAACAGGTGAGGGACTTAAAAATCTAACAGAAATTATTTTGGCGAACCCTTATACTGATTATGATCTAAAAAAATATTACGAAGAAAATATCAGTTTTAATTTGGATGGCGATAAGCGAAGGGGATTGGTAGAATATTTAAAACGACTGCGTGAACTATTTAATTTTAAAAATTGATTTCATTTTTTGTGATAGGTTGTAAATGATTGGCTTAACATCTGGTGATAAGTTTAGCTTCAAAATACTCCATACAAAAAGAATTGCCAGTACTATATTGGCAATAATAAGCCCGGAATAAAACGGCATATATTGAATACAACTTTTACCAAGCAAAATTATTAAGGGCATCACGGTTACCGCAAGCAATGTTTTGTTGGTAAATGGAAAAAAATGGTATTTTCTAAATAAGTAATAAATTCTTATTAAATTATAAACAATAATTCCTAAAAGCAAAGCAACTGCAGGTCCATTAATACCAAAATAATATTTTGTAAATATGTAACTACAGGATGTAATAATTACACCTAAAATAATATTTGTGTAAAACTCAAATCTCCATAGGGTTGAAGTACCAATTATTTGGCCGTTAACCCCTGTACCCATCTCAATAATATTGG
Source organism: Ferruginibacter sp. (assembly GCA_025352525.1). Taxonomy (GTDB): domain Bacteria; phylum Bacteroidota; class Bacteroidia; order Chitinophagales; family Chitinophagaceae; genus Ferruginibacter. Next base: position 12,991 of record JANXTG010000096.1, on the reverse strand, counting down.
CTAGGCTTAAAATCAGCAATACATTTTTCCCGGCTAAAAATGCTTTATTTAAATGAAGAATAAAAATAAATGGCTCAAAATTGATCCAGATAAATCCAAATATAATAATTGAAAAAAGTAAAAGGTTGATGGAAGACCTTTTGTAAATACGATTTATTTCTTGGTAATTTTTATCTTTCCAAGCACCTGAAAGAATAGGAATTGTTATTGATACTAAACTCCGGTATGGCGCCTGTAATATAGTGGCAACAAAACTTGCAAGCGTATAAACTCCAGCTGTTGCCAGGCCGCTAAAACTGGATAAAACTAAAATATCCATTACGGTGCGTAAAGTGTTTACAACTGTACCTGTAAAACCATAAGCCATAAAACGCAAAATAACTTTCCTGAATTTTATGGTAACAAAACTGATTTTAGATGTAAAATGAATTTTATCATTTTTTATAAAATAAAACAGTAGAACAGCAGCAATGAATAAATATTGAAAACAGTAAAGCAATAAAAACTGTGGAAAAGTAATAATTCCAATAAGCTTAAATATTATCAACAAAAAAACAAAAATCCTTATAATTACTTCTTTCAGAATATTTGTAAACAGTTGCAGTTTTAAATTCCATCCCTGATACTCTAAAATACTGTAAAGTAAAAAGCCTGCTGCTAATAGATAAGAATAATAGAAGTAATGCACCAGTTCTGGCGAATTGCTACCAAATTTTTTTATTATAAGAGGCTGTGCAAAAAAGCCTAGAATAGCAACTATAATAAAACCTAAGGATGCAATAACTAAAGTAAGCGAGATTAAATCATTTTGATTGTCCGTTAATCTTCTTTTATAATAGGGGAAAAATTTATAAAGTAAACCATAGCATCCTAAAGCAGAAAATGAACTTAATAACAATCCTATTTGAATTAAACCAGTGGCCAATCCATAATCTTGTGGTTTAAAAAAACCATTTCTTGCAAACAAAAAAGTATTTATGGCTCCAATGGCAAAACCAATGTATATCCAAAATGCTGATAAAAGTCCTTTCTTTCTTATTTCTGACATCTAGTAAAAGATATTTTCTCAATTTTAAAATACAACTATTGTGTAAAAAAAGGTAGGGAAATGTAATTATTATAATATTTAAAATTTTCCAAAATGTCTTCTTTTAAAATGAAGAATTCCAAGAATAAGAAATTTAATTGTAGACCACTTTTCACTTCCATACAATAAGTTATTTTTAATTCTTACTATTACATCTCTATTTGTTTTTTTGATTGAGATTGGAAACACATTTTTATATTTTTCAGACATGTATAACGAGTTTCTGACGATGTAGTATAATCTGATAGGTGAGTGTAAAATTCTCGTTTTCTTGCTGCCGAAAATTGAGGTAATTTGTTTTTTGTTCCCTAACGCATGATTCATGAATATGTTATTACATTGGTATAAATCAAAGCCTTCTAACTGAGCTCTGTAACAATAATCATTGTCTACCTCATCAATAAAAAGATTTTCATCGTAACCTTTTATTTTTTTAAATACTTCTGCATTTAATAATGTACCTGAAGTTATTAAATTTTCTACTTTAATGATTTGCTCCAGACTATTTTCTTTTTCATAATTTGGTCCTAAGGCTGCAATTTTAACTTTGTCATTTAAGTCATTAAACAATTTAAAATAATTCTTCAGCATATCACCATCAAAATATGAGTCTTGATCCATTGTTAAAATCCATTCTCCACCGAGAAGAATAGCTTTTTGGATCCCCTGATTTAATGCTGTGGCTATTCCTTTATTTTCATGATTTACAATTAAATGAATCTTCAACATTTTTTTAAGATCATTCAGTATTTCTTCATTGGCAGTTTCGGAGTTATCTACAACAATAATATTTTCCAAAAAAGAATGATAAGTCAAAATGTTTTTTATTACCAATCGATTCGGATTATAAAGGATAACAACTGCCACAACGTTTTTTGCTTTTACCATATTCTATCTGAAGGAAATTGTTGTTTCTGATATGCCTTATTTTCAGGACTAAGAAATGCAGAATTATCAAAATTCCCATTGGATTTTTTTAGTAAAAAAATAATATGAAAAGGATTAAAGTGTTGTATTTCACATATTTTAAACCCTGCATAATCGACCATCTGTGCTACCATTGGCGTGTTAAATACGTGATGATGGACACAACGATTATCATAATTTCCTGAAGTTCTAAGCCTCAGAGCTTCCATATCTTTAATTCCCGCATCTAAAGAAAGATCATGAAGAGAAAGTACTTCCTGAAAATGTGTCTCATCATTTTCTAAAGTATTATTTTTCAAATCATTTATTAAATGATTTATGTGTGTTATAGGACGGTTTCTGTCAAACGTATTGTCCTTGTGAGGTAGTATTAGTAATACGTGTGAGTTATCCTTTATTATTCTTTTCCACTCCACTAATGCTTTAATAGGATTTGCCATGTGTTCTAAGCTATGGCATGATAAGATAAAATCATAGGAGTTGTCTGCTATTTCCTTTAAACTTCCACCATCAAAAATAAATTGAGTTCCTTTTCTAACTCCATATTTATAATTTAAGCCTGATTTGATTTCCCCTTCCCAAACAGTTTGATTACTGAAATTACAACCATCCAAATTTCCCACAACCGAATAAAGTGGTAAAAAACCTTTTTCTGTAAAAGCAAAGCTAGGTCCTCCAATCTCTAATCCATTTTGGTTGAAAAATTTATTTTTTAAAAATTTATAATTTTTAACCCGTTTTGGAAAAATATTTCGAAACAATTCCTCCATTTTTTTTTTCATGCTTTAATTTAATTTCTTCTAGTTTTTAATGCAAATAATATTTTCGCCTTTTACGTAAGTAAGCCAATCATACTGTGACATCGTCTTAAAAAAAACTTGAGATGTTCCTTTTTTAAGCCAATCGTGAAGTTCTGTTATTATTGTATCACATTTTGGTAACCAAGCCTCTGCACCAAATTCAAAAAGTTCTTTTTCTGAACCCTCAATATCTATTTTAAATAAAGAAATTTTATCAATTTTATATTCTTGTATTAATTCAATTACAGTTTTACTTTTTATTTGATCTGCAGAATTGTTTTTGCCTGCCTCCATTATATAGCCTGCACTTTTTTCCAATTTATTTGATATATTCAACATCTCTACCCTGTGCCACAGTGCAGCATTGATCGTAATTATATTTAAATAGTTGCTTGTGTTTTTTTCTAATAATTTAAAATTTTCTGTATCAGGTTCAAGACAAAGAATTTTGGCATTAGGATATAAATTTGAAAAATATATTGCAGCTAATCCAATATTTGCACCTGCATCAATTATCCATCCATCAGTTTTGCTCAGAAAATGCCCATAATTATACTGCTGCTCACAAAAAACCTGCTCAAAAATAAAGGGATCAGATTGATCAGTTCTTAAATAAATTTTATTTTTAAAAACGCTGCTTTTAATTGAATAGTATCCATTTTTACTGAACAATAAATTCCTGAATATTTTTGCTCCCTCATTAATTTGGTAATACCTTATCAGGCTAATAAGTTTGATTATTTGAAGTCCAAATTTTCTCAATTTTAATATTTTGGGCAAATGTAAATAGTTAGATAATTGAATTTCAAATTATTTGTAGATGTGTGATCTTATCCGGGTTTTTATTTTAAAAAGGAGATGGCCTATTTTTTTATGTATCGGCAGTTTTTTACTTTCTAAATATCCTACTGTGCATGTACCTCTTTGAGAATCAAAAGGCTTTATTTTTTTTTGTTTTTTTATCACAACTATTGAATCATAAATGTGTATAGAGGAAATTTCGAATTTTAAAGAATGATTTTTTATGTATGTATTTTTTTCGACATACCATAAATGCATTACATCGATAAGGTTTTTTATGTATTCAATATACGTTCCGCTTCTTTTAAGCCCACCACCGTAATTATACCAGTATGAAGTGTGATTGTCTTCGCAAAGATAAATTCCGCCATTTTTAATTTTAGAAAATAATATTTCAAAACTTGTTATTTGCTGTTTCATAGAGTGACCTCCATCATCAATTAAAATATCCAAATCAGGAATTTTATCGATAACATCTTTTAAAAAACTTTTATCTTCCTGAGAACCGATAAAAATCTTTACATTTTCTTGTTCCAGTTCCAAACATTTCGGGTTAATATCTATTCCATAATATTTAAGATTACTTCCAAAAAACTTTTTCCAAAGTTCAATGGAACCACCTTGCGAAACGCCAATTTCCAGTATTACAATTTCTTTGTTAATGTAATCTTTAAAATGAAAATCATAGATTTCAAAATAATGATCCCATTTATGTAAAAGATTGCCTTCGTGATTTTCAAAAATATTTCTGGTACTCAGCATTCCTTGGTTTGTTAATATTTAAAGTTATAGAGATAAATTTTGCTTATTATATATTTAAAATTTTTTTACAATAATTTTTTTCTTATTGTTGTAAATTATGCAGCCATTAATTTCCATTTGTATACCTGCCTATAAAAATGAAGCTTTATTAAAAAAGCTTCTAGATTCAATACAAATACAAACATTCAGAAATTTTGAAATCATTATAACAGATGATAGCCCTGACGAACTTTTGAGAACTTTATGTGAATTTTATAAAAAATACTTTTCATTATATTATTTTTGGAATCAACCTTCTTTAGGCTCACCCGCTAATTGGAATTATGCAATTTCTAAAGCGAAAGGTGAGTGGATCAAAATAATGCATTCAGATGATTGGTTTGTTTCTGAAACTAGTTTAAATACTTTTGTTGAAGCCACTGAAAAAAGTGTAAACTTTATCTTCTCCGCTTATTGTAATATTAATCTGAATAACAATTTGAGCAAAACAATTAAATTATCAGTTTGGAATTTGGCTCTTTTAAAAAATTCTCCTTTAAATCTTTTTAAAAAAAATTTTATAGGCCATCCAAGCACTACATTAATCAAAAATATACAAAATGAAATAATTTATGATGAAAGTATAAAATGGGTTGTTGATTTTGATTATTACATTAGATATTTATCTAAAAATAATAAATTTATTTATTTGAATTCTCCCTTAATAAATATTGGAATCCATGAGAATCAAGTTACGAAATCATCTTTCAGAGTAAAAGAAGTAGAAATTCCCGAAAATATTTATCTGTTAAGAAAATTAGGTATTAATGAACTCAAAAATATTTTTGTGTATGATTACTATTGGCGGTTATGTAGAAATTTAGAATTAAGAAAACCTGAAGACATTATTCCATACGTTAGTTTAGCATCATTACCTGCACCAATTTTAGAGATGATAAATATTCAATCAAATATTCCAAAATCTGTTTTAAAAAATGGTATATTTTCAAAATTAGCAATGAGTATAGCTTATACAAAAAATAATTTAAAAAGTGTTTTGAACAGCATCCATTTTTAAATCCTGATCCATCATTTCATCCACAAGCATCTGCAAATCATAAACGGGTTGCCATCCTAATTTGGTATGAGCCTTTGTGGCATCACCAATTAATAATTCAACCTCAGCGGGTCTAAAATAACGTGGGTGTATTCCAATAACCTGGGTTCCTTTGGGTAACATATATTTCTCGTTGCTGCATGATTTTACATATCCCTTTTCATTTTCACCTTCACCTGTAAAATCTAAATCGATACCTACATATCCGAATGCCATTCTTATAAAATCCCTGATTGTAGTAGTTACACCGGTTGCCAAAACGTAATCTTCAGGAATTTCCTGCTGCAACATTCTCCACATTCCTTCAACATAATCTTTCGCATGTCCCCAATCTCTTTTTGCATCTAAATTTCCTAATAAAAGTGGTTCGTTGCTTATGCCATTTACTATTTTACTTACACCAATTGTAATTTTTCGGGTTACAAAACTTTCTCCTCTTAATGGACTTTCATGGTTAAATAAAATACCATTTACAGCAAACATATTATATGCTTCTCTGTAATTTACGGTAATCCAGTATCCATATAATTTAGCTACACCATATGGAGATCTTGGATAAAATGGTGTTGTTTCAGTTTGAGGTATTTCCTGCACTTTTCCATATAATTCAGATGTGGAGGCCTGATAAAATTTTGTCTTTTTTTCAAGTTTTAAAATTCTTATAGCTTCTAAAATTAGCAGTACTCCGGTACCGTCAGATGTGGCAGTGTATTGTGGTGTTTCAAAACTTACCTGAACGTGGCTTTGCGCACCTAAGTTATAAATTTCGTCCGGTTGTGTCAACTGGATAATCCTTAATATATTGCTGCTGTCGGTAAGATCTCCATAGTGCAATAAAAATCTTCCTTCGTATTTTTTATTGTAAGTAATATGATCAATTCTTTGCGTATTTAATAAAGAACTTCTTCTTCTTATACCATGCACTAAATATCCTTTATCTAAAAGAAGTTCTGCTAAATATGCGCCATCCTGCCCCGTAATGCCTGTTATTAATGCTGTTTTCATTTAATAATTTTATATTAATTATTTTCGCAAATGTATTGCAAATAAAGAAAATAAATCTTGCAGCTCTCAATTGATTTCAATGGAGCAATTGTTCCTCAATCTAATTTATGAAAATAGCAGTAAACTGTTGGATATTAAGAAATAAAAAAATTGATGGAATTGGGAATTTTACTATCGAAACTCTACGGCTATTAATATCTGCTCACCCTGAAATTAAATTTCAGATTTTATGTGATAAAAATTTTACGGAAGATTATTTTGATTTTCCCAATGCTAAAATGTATCATATTTTTCCACCCTACAGACATCCATTACTATACTTATTTTTTATGGAAATTGTTGTGGGATTTTTTTTAAAGAAACACAAGCCGGATCTTTTTTTGTCTATGGAAGGGTTTCTTTGTCTGTCAACGAACTGCAAACAACTTCCAATTATTTACGATTTAAATTTTGAACACCAGCCTCAGGATCTGCCGTTTAGAAACAGAATTTACTTCAGAACTTTTTATCCAAAATTTGCACGTAAGGCAACCCGAATAGTAACAATTTCTGAATACAGTAAAAATGATATTGCTGACACATATAAAATTCCATTAAATAAAATTGATAATGTTTCCTGCGGAGTAAAAGAAAACTTTTCTTTAATAGATGATAAATTAAGACAGATAACCAGAGACAGATACACGAAAGGTGCGGAATATTTCTTTTTTATAGGCTCTATGCATCCGCGCAAAAATATAGTACGTTTACTGCAAGCATTTGAACTTTTTAAAAAGAAATCAAACGCACCATTAAAATTAGTTTTAGCAGGGAATATATTTTGGGGAGATGAAGTTGTGCAAGCTGTCATTTCCACTATGAATGCAAAAGATGATATCGTTTTTACCGGCAGAATAAGCGATGATGAACTTGTAAACCTTTTAGGTAGTGCCTTCGCTCTTACTTTTGTACCAACATTTGAAGGGTTTGGGTTGCCAATTGTTGAAGCTTTTCAAAGTGATGTACCCGTCATCTGCAGCAGTACAACATCTATGCCCGAAGTAGCCGGAAATGCTGCATTAATGGTTGATCCATTTAATATCGAGGATATTGCTGACAAAATGAAACTACTCTGTAATGATAAGTTGTTGGTACAGGAGTTGATTGATAAAGGCCGACTGCAAAAAAATCTTTTTACATGGAAACGTACATCAGAATTACTTTATAAATCCATACAGAATTGTGTAAAATTATAAATGTTCTTCCCAATATTTTATAATGTCTCTTAAACTTTCCTGAATAGAAAATTTTGGTTTCCAACCTGTAGCATTCATTAGTTTTTCGTACGAACCTATGATTACTTTATTTTCAGATGGCCGAAAGTTTTTCTCATCTGTTGAGTGAAAAATATGTTCTCCGATAATTGTTGAAAAAAGTTCAATCATATCTTTAATCAGATAACCTTTTCCTGAACATACATTGTAAGTTTCGCCTTTAACACCTTTGTAGAGTAATAAATAATACGCTCGAACAACATCTCTGACATCACTGAAATCCCTTGTAACATTTACATCACCCGTTAATAATTCAATTCTCAAGCTTCCCTGTTTTGCTTGTTGTACAATTTGTTTTGCAAAAGATGAAATCACATATTCAGATTTTTGATAAGGTCCAATATGGTTGAATGATCTTGTATGCACAATATCAACACCATAACTTTCAGCATATATTTTAACAAGTTTTTGTTGCAAAACTCGTGCAACTCCATAAGGGCTTGCAGGGTCCGGGCATTCTGTTTCTTTTAATGGTAAACCCGCATTGGCATTTCCATATTCTTCAGTGGAACCAACAGAAAGAATTCTGCATTCAAGTTTAAGTAATCTTACCGTTTCTGTAATATTTAAAAAGAAACTTGTATTATCCATTACAGAATCGGCAGGAAATTTCCAGCTGTTTGCAACGCTGCTTCTGCCTGCCAAATGCAATATATATGCAGGATTAAATTCTTCAATTACTGCAGCAATTTTATTTTTATCTGATAAATTTATTTTCGATAATGAAATTTTTAGACTCTCAAAATTCTCATTTTCAAATTCAGGGTATGTTTCATTGTAAATGCCCATTACTTCACTTCTGGGTTCCTGTTCATTTAAATAATGCAGAAAATGTTTTGCAGCAAAACCTGCTATGCCTGTTATTAAAATTTTCATTTGATCTTCCGAGTTATTGGGTTCGAAATAATTTTTGCGGCTTTTGCTGCAATATTACCCCAATAAAAGTGATTAAAAAAAGATGAAGGAATGATTGCCGGGATGTCTGCACTAAAAACTGCTTGAGCAAAACATGCCCAATCAAAATCATTAACAACAATTAGTTTACTTTTTGCAATCTCCTCAGGAATGCCACAAGCGCCACTTGTACAACTTATGCTTGTAAGGTTGTTGCCAAGTGCTTCAACCAGTTTTGTTTTTATGCCACCACCTGTTATTACCGGGTTTAAAAAAACATCTGCTCCTTTAAAAAACATATTTATATCATCTACAAAACCTGCATAAATAATATTTTGGCTGCTGTAACTTCTTAATTCATGATAAGATTCAGGTAAACCTTTGCCACAAATAATAATTTTATACTTAAAATCTTTATTCTCTAAAAGCAGTGGGTTGATATTATTGATGAGATATTCAATTGCTTCAATATTTGGTTTGTAATCTAACGTACCGTTAAACAGGAGAATTTTTTCGGTTGAATTAATATTATATTTTTGCCTTAATTTATCAGCAGCTTCTTTTTTTTCAATATCTGTGGGAGGATGCTTCCAATCGATTCCATAGGTAATGACATCACATTTTACAGCTTCGAGCTTAAAATTATTTACTGCAAAATCAAGATCTTCTTCTGTTACAAAAAAATTATGATCAATTATTTTATGTGTATTTTTTTCGTAAATCCAAAGCATTTTCCACCACCATTTTCCCATACTTTTAAATCGTTCGGCTTCAATATTATGCGATAATAAGGATAGTTTTACTCCCGTACTTTTCTTTAATAGCCATGCAAGCCAGCCGTAATATGGGTGCACTATTATTAAATCTGTTATTTTATTTTGTTTGATTATTTCTTTTAATTTAAAAAACAGCAAGGGATTTCCATACCTCAATTTTGAAGTTCCCAGCACGCCGTAAAAAGAACTGTTTAATTCATCCGGTATTTTATTATCGGGTACAGAAACAAAACTTACAGAATTAATCTTTGCTAGATATTCATAAAAACTTGCAATGAATTTCTTCCCGCCCGTACGGGCAGGATATACATTGTAAGGAGCAAGTAACGCTATCTTTGGGCTTTGTTGAATGGGTTATGGAGTTTTAATTTTTGTATCATTTTTATTTGTTTGCTTCCATTCGAAAAATAATGTGGCTAGTAATAATATAGATAGTAACCATCCTGCAACCGCACTTATTTTCTTGCTTATAAAAAAGATAGTTGGCACAAATTTAAATTCCACTACATGTTTCCCTGCAGGTATTACCATAGCACGCAAAACGTAATTTGCTTTAAAAAACGGAACTTCTTTTCCATCCAGATAAGCCTTCCAGTCCTTATAATAAATCTCGCTAAAGACCGCTACATTGTTTGATGTGGAATTGCTCTCATAAGAAATTGCATCGTTGTCATATGCTGTCATTTTTATGGTTGATGAGCTGTCAGCAGGACTAAAAGCTGTAACAATTGGTTTAAACAATTCATCTACAACTGCACTGTCTTTTGTATTTAAATTGGTAAGGCCTTTCATTTCTGCTACAGGACCTTTCACAAAAGTTATCCCTTTTATAAACCAAGCATTACCTAAAGCAAGCGGGTTTTGTATTGCCTGTATTTTATTTCCTTCACCTGTAATAATCCATTTTGCGTTAAGCATATTTAACACAGCAGCGTTGGGTCTTCCATTCATTTGGTAAGTACTCAGGTCATCATATATGCCCAATTTTGCTGCATGGTAACCTCCAATTGATTTGTGGTAATAAGAGGTTTTAGCTTCTTCAAACGGGCTACCAACACTAGCATTAAAAACACGGTAATTTGGATCTTTATCTGCCAATATAGTTCTGTCAGCATTCGTCATGGGAAATTCTACTGCATCATAATTTTCTTTGTTATCAAAACTTTTTGCGTTTAAATAATGCGTGCCTACACCCAGCAGATCTATGGACGCTGCCAAGGTTACGCCTGCAAGCATTAGGGTGTAAGAAAATTTCTTTTTTATGTAAAGTGCTATCAAGCCTGCGGCAATCAATACAAATATTAATGAGCGAATAAGATCTTTAAGCATCATTGCTCCTCTGTCTTTCTTCAATTCCGTTAATATTCCTCTTGCAGTTTTTTCTGCTTCCGGGTTTTGTTGTAATTGAAATATCCAGTTCTCATAAACCTGGTTATCTCTTTGCCCTTTGTATTGTTCATTAAGCAACGCATATTTGTTTTGGAAATCTGCATCCTTACTCTGCCATAGTTTGTTAAATGCCGTAGTTCTTTCTCTGTTTTCATTTCCAAAATCAGATGTTGCATAAAATGCAAAGCCAATTAAAAACGCAAAACCAGTTGCTATTAAACCAAGTTTAAATTTTTGCCAGCTTTCTTCCTCATTGAAATTATTAATCAGTTTGTCAAGCGTCAGCACGGCTATTATAGGAAACAAAATTTGCGGTAGTACCAACGCAATTGTTGGTACACGAAACTTATTATATAAAGGCAGGTTGTTAAACATGAATGTATTAAAGCCATCAAAATTGCTTCCGAGTGCAAGCAAAATACCCAACAGGCTTGCTGTAAAAATCCACCATTTGTGTTTGCCGTCCAGGTAAAACATTCCGAATAAAAACAAAAAACAAATGATTGCACCCAGATAAACCGGGCCATTTGTAAAAGGCTGATCTCCCCAATAAAGTGACTGGCTCATTTGCTGTGCAATTTGATCTGCAGGCGCTTGTGGAAACAAGCCTGTCATATAATTCACCACATTTGCATCATCTTTTAATTGCGGGAAAAGATAATTTTCTCCATCACGCTGCGCATAATAAGATCCGTAACCCTTCACCCCCGGAAACATTAAACTCATTGTTTCTGCTCTCCCATAACTCCATTGAAAAGCATATTCTTTGCTTAATCCTGTCGTTTTTCCATCCACAACTTTATCGTTTGCTTTGTTCGTTTCGTCCATTTTTAATTGTCCGCCACGCTTGCTGTATTTCGCATAGTCGTAGGTTGGTAAAAGTGTAATGGCATTTACCGCTAAACCCAGCAAACCTGCGGCTAGTAATAATCCCAGGCTTTTTATAAGGGCTTTGGTGTCTTTTATTTTAACTGCTTGTGTAATAAAAAAGATGGTCATCACCGCCATAATTAAAAACACATAATAACTCACTTGTTGGTGACCGGAACCTACCTCTAAAGCTGTGAACAATGCCGTGAGTGCAAAGCCTGCAAAATATTTTTTATTAAACAATAAAATCGCTGCACCAATTAATGCAGGGGAGTAAGCAAGCGTAAGCATTTTAGTATCATGCCCTGCAGTAATAATAATAGGAGAGTAGGTACAAAATGCAAATGCTATTGCACCAATGATGGCGGCGTATGGTCTTACTCGCAAGCACATGCACAAAAAATAAAAACTAATGCAAGCCAAAAAGAAAAAGTTCATAGGTTTTGGTAACCACAATTGAAATGCCTTATCAATAACAAACAATGGCGACCATGCGCCTTCAATAGCAATTTGGTAAGCCGGCATACCGCTAAACATGGTGGAAACCCACAACGGATAATGTCCTTTTGCAGCTTTATATTCCATCGATTGGTGGCTCATAGCCTGCCAGCTGCTTATATCAGCTTGTTTAAGTACAACGCCACTTTCGAGCGCCGGTTTGCAAAAAATAATTGTAACTAATAAAAATATACCAACTGCTACCGCATGAGGAATCAGTTTTTTAAAATCAAAGTTTGCCATGTAGCTTTTTTATGTCTCGCAAATTAAGCACAAAATGCAAGAAAGTTAAATAATGACTCGTTGAAGTAACGACTTGTATCGTTACCAAATTTTCAGTGTATTATTTGGGGCTTTTTGGTCTAACAAAGTTTAATCATTTGTTCGCTGCCCGCCTGCAATCTTTTTTTGTTTTTAACAAAAACAAAAAAGGATTTTCGGCTAAGCAGCGCAGCCCTTCAGCAACATTTAAATAATCATCTTTTATTTGACGATATATGAATTATCACATGCAACTTTGAGTAATTATTTTGAGTAGTTTTTTAAAATTCATTTTGCTTCACAGCTATTTTTCTATATTTTTGCAACCCAAATCAAACGGTAGTCGTAGCTCAGTTGGTTAGAGCATCAGATTGTGATTCTGAGGGTCGGGGGTTCGAGCCCCCTCGATTACCCACAAAAAACCTCTCAAAAATTGAGAGGTTTTTTTAATTATCATTTTTGAAATATAGGGTTATTCAAACAGTTCCAGTTTGTTTTTTGGCCTTCTTTTA
>JANXTG010000089.1 GCA_025352525.1 Ferruginibacter sp. | reverse complement strand
TCGTTTTTATTAAACGGTAAGTAAAAAATATACAAAGTAGAAATAAGAGTAAGCTTAAAATAATCACTTTATAATCTATAAAAGGTGAAAGTACATCTTGCCCCACAACAAAATTTGTTTGAAAAAAATATTGGAAAAATTGTGTTGCTGCCACAGCAATTAAAATAATGATTGCATATTTAGGTATCCATTTTTTTGCAACCGTTTTACTTAGCCATAATGGCGAGTAACCAAGTGTGAGCAAGAGTTGCAGGTTATCTTTGCTTCTGCTGATCATTAATTGTAAATAAAAAGAAAAGAGTAACACTGATAATAATACAACCAATAATGCAAGCCCACCTAGCCCCGCTACAATTGCCTGAAGTGTGCTTTTAATTCTGCCGAATTTTGTTTTGTCTTTGTTTACATGATAATTATTTTGTTGTAAATAATTTTGGAGTGCTACACTGTTTGCATCTGTTGTTTTAATATAAACCCTGGCCGCAGGTTGCTCAGGTTGTGTGCTAAATAATTTGTTGCCCCATTTTAAAAAACTTTCGGGTACAAGAACTGTATTTAAACGATCACTTACTGCAACAATATTTCCCCTGAATTTTATTATTGTACCATCGGGTGCAGAACATTCTAAAATAATATTTACAGCACCAATACTGCTTTCTGATATTTGCGGCAATCCTTGCGCTGGTGCAAATACATTGTACATTTCTAAAAAATCTGCAGAGAAAATAATTGGTACAGTTGTTTGCCCCGGTTGCCACGTAAAGGAAGAAGGCAGCGTATCAATAAAATTGTTTTGAATAGATTCTAAAAATAAATCTGTACTGAAAGGAATAATATCACCCGCACTCATTTTTACCCTAAACTGGTTACTTAGCAAAGGCGCAGCATCTGCAATGAAAGACTGTTTTTTAAAATCTTCTACTTCTTTATCAGTAAAACGATTATCCTTCCCCATATTTTCGTTGGTAATCGTTTTTGTTACGGATATAAAATCGTAACCGTTTTTGCGTGGATTTTTTTCTTTTAATAACTGATCTATGTTGATGTACAATTGCACACAACACAACAGTAACATTACGCCAACTGCAAGCCCTGCATAACTGAAAATTCTTGAGCTTTTATTACTTGTTTGTAAAAATGCAGCAATTGTTCTGTATGAAATATATTTATTCCCTGCTGCCATAAATTATAAATGTAAGGTTCTGCCAACTTTAAAAAATGGATTATGTTGCAAGTCTGCAAGAATAATTCCTGCACCTCTTTTATCAGCTTCTTCTTCAATAAGTGCCATTGCTTTTATACTGTTTGCTTCATCTAAATGGCTGAATGGTTCATCTAAAATAATAAAATTAAACGGTTGCTGTAATGCACGAATAATGGCTATTCGTTGCTGCTCACCATAACTGCATGTTCCTGCTTTTTGCGAAAGCTTGTTTGTAATACCAAGCTTATCTGACATTTCATTTATTAAAGATGTCTTGTGATAAGGTGCAAGGGTTCTTTTAATTTCTAAGTTTTGAAAAACACTAAAATCTTTAAACAATCTAAGATCCTGAAAAACAATGCTGAGTTGCATTGCACGTATATCAGCCAACCCGATTGGAGTGATATTTTTTATATTTTCATTATTAAATAAAAGTGTTCCCTTGTAATCTTTCCTCAAGCCATATAAAAAATGTATCAGAGATGTTTTTCCGCTTCCGCTCGGTGCAATAATTTCTGTTTTATTTCCTTCTTTTATTTCCACTGTTTTTTTCCAAACATCAGAATTATCAGTTTTTTCTTTTTCAAGAAAATCCGGAATTATATTATTTAATGAAATCTCCATGTATGCAGAAATAAAAAAGCCGTCGGGTAACTAACGGCTTTTTGGTGAAGATATTTTATTACTTTTTTGCCGGTGCCATTACATCTTCATTCATCCAGGCAATATTATTTTTTGCTTTTTTCTTTTCCTGAATGATGGACATCGTTCCTAAATAACTGTTGAGTTGTTTTAAACTGTTGCTGTTTTTATCTACCATATTTACTTCCCAGTGTTGTGTTATTCCACCATCTTTAAAATTTCCTCCACTTATTAAAAGGTTGTCCCACATTTTTACAGAAGCATTGTATATTTCAACATCTAAACTGTCTGCTGTAGCCTTTGGTTTCATATTATTAAGTATGTACTGAAAGTTTACAAATCCACCAAATGGTCCGCCGCTAATCTTATCCATAAAATCAAAGGAAGTATTTGCGGTACCGGCTATGTAAGTATCTGTAACCGTTTTGTTATTTGTAAATACAAAATATTTGTCATTCACATTATATGCATACTTATTGTTACCCCCCAACATTGGGCCACCAAACTTTTTACCTGCATCTATAATTTTATTAAAAGATGTTTTATCGTTTATGGAAGCTGCAAAAATAAAATCTGCATTTTGTCCAACTAGCGTATCCTGTTTAATATCGGTAACCGCAATTAAAATGTCACCTTTATTTGCTTTTACAAAATCATCAAGGTTAAACCCAACCTGAGCAGCACCAAGGTTAATCAGCCCATCCATATTTAAAATCTTCAAAAATTCTTTTACACCTTCGGGTTTAAAATTAAAAGCAAAAAAAGCAGCCATGTTTTTCGATGGAATATTTTTTACCATCGACTTGTCAAAATCTTTGCCACTGTATTTTTTATACAAATCAGTTATCTCTTTTCCACCATACGATTTCGCATCTAAATTTATTTTTCCATTCTCAAAATTTACTGTGGCCGTAGTAATAGCTCCGTTATATAATTTACTTAGGTTGGCCATTGCGCCTATACCCGGTAAAGCTGCAGTTGATGAAAAATTCTCAGCATTAAACCAAAAATGCGCATCACCTTTTTCGGCCATTAAGCCTGAAAACTTTTCATTTTTTGCAAGGCTTGCATCTTCTTTTAATGCAAGAATGCCTGCTGCAACAGCATTCATGTCTCTTGTATATTTTACTTCAGCAATTGCAGGTTGGTTTGTTGTATCCATTGCTGTTAAAACCGTTTTTTGCATATCATTTAGCTGTGGAGTATTTATAGCTACAATAAATTTTTCTTTGTTGTAAGCCACGCTGGTTTTTTCATCAGCAAAATAAGTAAAGCCATCTTTTATTGTTTCTTTACTATTTTTTAAAGCTCCCGAAAGCATTGTTTTAAATTTAGCCTCGTCTTTTATAAATCCTTCAAGAGCAGTATAGCCACCGGATGTGTCTTTCACAATAAATAGTATAAAATCCCCTTTTGCATTTATCCCACTGTTTTCTGGGTTTTGTAAAAGAGATTTTGTAAAAGAAGAAACACCCGTATCTGCAATTATTTTTTTAAATACTTCGTTTTGCACAATTTCTTCCCATGGCAGTTTCGCATTCAGCATTTCTCCATTTACATGTACAACAATACCCGCATAAGAAGGTATATAACGTCCTTCTTTGTTCATTTTTTTTGAACAGGATGCAAAAAGAATTACAGCAATAATGGCTGTAAATGTCAATGGTAAAAGACGTTTAATCATGATGTTTTGTTTTTTGTTTATACTTCAAATATTGTTTTTGTAACCTCTCGGTATTTTATTTATCTGTTAAATATGTTTTTAACGCATCAAAAGCAATTTCAATCTGTATTCCTTTTTTTAAATCTTTTACCATGCAGGTTTTATTTTCTATTTCCTTGCTGCCTATTATAATTGCAAAAGGAATATTTTTTTTGTCTGCATATTTAAACTGCTTGTCAATTTTTACTTTATCCGGGTACAACTCACAAGCAATTTTATTGTCCCGTAAAGTATTCATAAGCTGTAATGCAACACCGGCTTCGTTTTCACCTAAATTAAAAAATATTGCTTTGGTAGTGGTTGTAATATTTGCCGGAAAAAGATTCATCTCTTCCATCACATCATAAATCCGGTCAATACCAAAACTTATACCTACACCGGCAATATTTGGTACACCAAATAAACCTGTTAAATTATCGTATCTGCCGCCACCGCCAATGCTCCCCATTTTTATTTCTGCAGGAGCTTTTGCTTCAAAAATAATCCCTGTGTAATAATTTAATCCTCTTGCAAGTGTGAGGTCAACAGACAGATTAATGTCTCCCGCATTTGCAATAATATATTTCAGTTCTTCAATACCGGCTTTACCCGTTTCACTGTCAGCAAATAATTTTTCAATGGCAATAATTTTGTTTTCGTTGTTGCCGTCAATTGCTAAATATTTTTCAATAGTATCTATATTTATTTTTTCTAATCCTCGGTTTTGCAATTCTTCTTTTACTTTTTCAACACCTATTTTGTCAAGCTTATCAATGGCAATAGTAATGTCCATCATTTTTTCTGCACCACCGGCTATTTCAGCCAATGCAGTTAATATTTTTCTGCTGTTTATTTTTAGTTCATAATTATGCAATCCAAGTTGTAAAAAACTGCGGTGATAAATACCACAAAGCTCTACTTCATTTATTAAGCTCGTGCTTCCTACCACATCTGCATCGCATTGTGTAAATTCTCTGTAGCGACCCTTTTGCGGCCTGTCAGCCCGCCATACCTGTTGCATTTGGTATCGTTTGTATGGCATTGTAAGTGTGTTTGCATTCATGGCAACAAACCTTGCAAACGGAATAGTAAGGTCGTACTTTAAAGCACGTTCTGTTAATGAAGCAGTATTTTTTCCTTCCAATAATTTTGCAAAACCATCGTTGGCCTTATCAATATTTTTAGGATCACTCAATCCATTATTTAATATCTTAAAAATCAGTTTGTCGCCCTCTTCACCATATTTCCCCATCAGGGTTTCAAGGTTTTCCATGGCAGGTGTTTCCAAAGGTTCAAAACCATATAATTCAAAAACAGAGCGGATTGTATTTAAAATATAATTTCTTTTATAAACCGTAGCTGCTGCAAAATCTCTTGTGCCCTGCGGTAAACTTGGTTTGGTCATTTTTGTTTTTTAATTTTTCTTTATTACTTCTTTGGCAATAATGGCATCACATGTTTTATTTATCAGATCGTACACTTCAATATACCCATCTTCCTCACCAAACCAAGGGTCAGGTACATCTTCATTTTTACCCGCATGTAATTCATTTAAAAAATAATCTGCTTTCTGCACATTAAAATATTTTCCTGCAATTTTTTTTACATCCGTCATTACATCTTCCGCCATCACATAAATTTTATCGTATTTTTCAAAATCCTTTGCTTCAAACTTTCGGGCAAGTTGGTTGCAGATGTTTATGCCATTTTGTTTTGCAATTTTCTGGCTTAAATGGTGCGGAGATTCACCTATATGTATGCCATTGGTGCCCGCACTTTCAACTGTCCAATTAAGTCTTTCCTCATTTGCCTTGTGTTGCAATATTCCTTCAGCCAAAGGGCTTCTGCAGATATTACCCAGGCAAACCATTAAAATCTTCATGCGCAAATATAATTATCATAAATGAAGGGTATTATATGTTTTTACAAACGGGAAAATAGAAATGTTGATGGTAAATTTCTTGTGGCGGTAAGCATTCGTTTTAATTCATCTTCGTTTCAGGCTATGCACTGCAATCTTTTTCTCCTGCGGATGAAAAAGGATTTCCGTTTCTATCCTGCCGCTTTTCAGCAAGTTCTCCTTTTTCAGCTTTAGATACCTTTTTTATTATGGAATTCTATCGAATAAACATCTTATACTAAACGGCCGTTTTTAAAATTATTTTTCATCACTTTTAAAACAATTTAAAATGAAAGCAGAAGCAATTTTAAAAGCCGACATACTTGATATTATATTTGATAATCGCAACAAAAATTATGGCGCATATTCTTTACGGAAATTCTACAATAACAGGTTGTATAAATCACTGGGACTAACCTTTGCATTAGTAATCCTGTTTGTAATTTTTAGCTTTTCAAATAAGGGAAAAGCTTTACCAATTTTAATTATTTCTGATCCTTTTGTAATGAGCCCGCCACCGGTAAAAGCAGATCCTGTTCCCGAAAAACCAAAAGAAAAAGTTTCTCCGCAGAAAGCTGTAAGTCCTTACATACAAACTGCAACGCAAATATTTGCAAACAATATCCAAATTATAAAATCAGATAACATTTCAAAAATTGAAGACTTAAATTATAATATTGAGATAGGTACTCAGAATATTGAAGGCAATCCCGGTTCAGGATTAGTTTTATCTACAAAGGTGTATGATTTATCACATAATGCTGATTCGGTTAAAACTGAAGTAGATAAAATTACACCCAACCATTTTGCTGAGGTAATGCCCAATTACCCTGGCGGAATGCAAGCCCTTAAAAAATTTCTCGAAAAAAATCTTAAAAACCCGCAGGATATTGAAGAAGGGCAAAACATAAAGGTAAAAATTCGATTTATTGTTGGTTTCGATGGAAATTTAAAAGGATTTGAAACCTTACAGGATGGAGGACTTGCTTTTAACAATGAGGTGATAAGAGTTCTTAAAAAAATGCCGCAATGGATCCCCGGTAAAACTAAAGGACAAAATGTTTCTTTATATTATACAATCCCTGTTAACTTTCTGGCATCTGAATAAATGGTTAATCTTTTATTAGTAAATTGCTCCAAATAAAATGCTTTATGGCCCTTGATGAATTTGATAGAGAAGAAATGAGTGAACGAGATAAAGGTATGGTTCGCATGAAGAGTATTTCGAATTATGTAATGGGGACTTTTCTTATTTGCGCAGGGCTGGTTTTTTTATTTCCAACAGAAAAAACCGCACCTTTTATTAATAGGTATGATCCTGCCATGATAAAACTTTTTGCTATAATTTGTTTTATTTATGGATTTTTTAGAATTTACCGGGGGTATAAAAAAAATTATTTCAGGGAGCGTTAATATGAAAACAAGACAAATTTTTAATAATATATTTTACGTGTTTCTTATGCTTGTTTTTTTTACTGCATGCAATGGAAAAACTAAAGAATATGGCGCAACAGATACTCCTTTAAAAGGCAGCATCAACATCAGTGTAGATGAATCTTTTGAACCCGTAATGAAGGAACAGATTGCCATATATGAAGCTTCTTTTCCCGGCACAAAAATTAATGCACAATACAAAACAGAGGCTGACTGCTTAAAAGATTTCTTTAATGATTCTTTAAACAGAATGATTATTATTACCCGGGGTCTTACAGCAATTGAAGAAAAATTTATGACGGGAAAACTTTCCTTTAATCCCGGCTGGAATCAACTCGCAACAGATGCTGTTGCCATTGTTGTAAATAAAAAAAGCAAGGATACATTGTTCACGCTAAATCGTTTGCAGGAGCAGCTTACAGGTAAAATAAACAGAACCCAAACAATGGTTTTTGATGGGCTGAATAAAACAAGTACTGTAAGGTTTATTGAAGATTCGGTTTTAAAAGGTAAAACTTTTGATACCTCTGTTGTGAGAGCAGTAAAAAGTAGTAAGGAAGTATTGAACTACATTGCAACTCATGAAAATGCTATTGGATTTTTGGGTATTAACCGTATTGGAAATCCTGAAGATACAGCACAGGTTTCTATGTTAAAAAATGTAAAAATTGCTTATGTAAAATGTGATGTTTGTGTTAATACACCTTATGTTTTACCATCGCAGGAAAG
>JANXTG010000080.1 GCA_025352525.1 Ferruginibacter sp. | reverse complement strand
CATTTATTTGCAAAAGGTTCGTCATTTTTTAGCAGTGCAATTTGTTCAAATCCTGTTAAAACGTTGTATAAAAAAAATGCGAGCCACACACTTTCCCCTTTGCCTTCATTGCCTACTTTATCCATACCATCATTCCAGTCTCCTGAGCCAATAAACGGTAAGCCATGTGTACCAAATTTCAAGGCATGTTCAATTGCCTTCACACAATGCTGGTATAAATCTGCAAATGTGCTTGACTGTAGTGGCATATCATAATAAGAATCTTCCCCAACATTCAGCAGTCTTCCTTCCAGAAAATAAATCTTTTCATTTAAAATGTCTTTATCTCCGGTTGATTTTATATATGATGAAGTAACAAAAGGCAACCATAAATAATCATCTGAACAGGTAGTTCGAACACCTCTGCCCGTGGGCGGATGCCACCAATGCTGTACATCCCCTTCTTTAAACTGTCGAGATGCACAAAGCAGTATTTGAGATTTTACCAACGATGGTTGCGTATGCATTAATGAAAGTGTATCCTGCAACTGGTCTCTAAAACCAAAAGCACCGCCTGACTGGTAAAAGCCACTGCGTGCCCAAATGCGGGAAGCAAGCGTTTGATAATTTAACCAGCCATTTGTAAGCATATTCAATGCAGCATCAGGGGTTTTTATCTGTATAACTCCCAGGGCTTTTTCCCAATATTTATGAACATTTTGAAGGGCAGTAAATGCAGCATCAACGCCTGCCTTTGCCTGTATAATATCCAGTGTATGCTGCATGGTTTTGCCGGCACCCAATCTAAAAATAATTTCTCTTTCTTCTCCTTCTGCCAACTCAAATGCAACCTGTATAACTCCACAGGGATCAAGCCCTGCGCCTGTCTTGCCTGATAGTCTTGCCCTGTTTAATCCATCAGGATTGTTCATTGCACCATTGCGACCTAAAAATTCTGTTCGGTCTGTTGTTATAGCTTTATTGGTTCCATCGGCATCAAAAAATGCAACCCTGTTTGTAAATTCTGAACTGTAAGCATTGCTTGCCAAAATTGCTCCGGTGGCTTCATGTAATTCGGTTACTGTATGTTTTAGATATTTTGCCCGCAGGTCGCCAAGCACCCATTCTACATAACCGGTAGCAGTTAATTTACGTGGTCTGCCTGACTGGTTTGTTAGCTTAATAACGATGTATTTTATGGGGTCTTCAATATCTGTAAACACTGTCATTTCAGAATAAATTCCATCTTCACTGTGTTCAAAAACGCTGTATCCAAAACCATGTCGGGTTATATATGGCGAATTGCCACGACAAGGAAGTGAGGCAGGTGACCAGAACTTGCCACTCTCTTCATCCTTTAAATAAAATGCTTCTCCTTTTAGATCGGTAATGGGATCATTGTTCCAGGGTGTTAGACGAATTTCATGTGCATTGTCTACCCATGTATAAGACTGGCCGCTTTCGCTGATGATGCTTCCGAAATTTGGATTTGCAATAACATTGATCCATGGAACAGGTGTGCGTTTTTGCGGTGTAGTTGTAATAATATATTCTTTTCCATCGGCTGTAAAACCACCAAGGCCATTGTAAAACTGAAGGTCCTTTCTTGGTTCAACTTCTGTATACACCGAAGGATAAAATTTTGTAGGACTAAAATAAGGAATGGTCGTTTTTGTTTTGGCACGTCTGTTAATCTGTTCTTCCAATGTGCCAAATTTATCTGCAATAATAATTTGCGCTACGGCCTCAAATAAAATTCTGTCTTCGTTGGTTATTTGATCTGCAGACCTTATAAAAATGCCACCGGGTTTTTCTTTTAATTCATTCCCCATTTCCGGTGCAATAAGGTTTTGAATCTGTTGATGTAATTCCTGTCTGTAAACGCCATGGTCTTCATTCCAAATAACAAGATCCACCGACAAGCCTTTTAAGCGCCAGTACAAATGCGCCTGTATCATTTGTTTTACGAGCCCAATATTTTCAGCATCTTCAATTTGTACAAGTATAATAGGGAGATCCCCTGAAATTGCATAACGCCATAATTCCGGTTGTCCCTTTTTATTTTTTAAAATGGTGGCAGGGTCAGTTCTTAATGACTGGTTGGAATAAATGATTGAGCCGGCAAGCAATGAATACAAATGAGCATCGGATTCAATTGCATTTATCTGCCTCAAAATTACCTGGCTGTGTGTCCATGTAAGTTCCAGCACACGGTTAGATAAGTGCTGCTCCTGGTATTTATCTACAAGGTGATTACAGATCTCTTTCGTTTCTGCCATACCCGTAATAATATCCACTTTAACCGATTCATTACCTTCTAAAATAATGCGGTATTGTATAGAAACAATTGGGTCTAAAACAGATCCATCAGTACCCGACAAACCATCGGAATGCTGCATTACATTTGGTCTGCTTAATGTGTTTCCTCTGCCTGTAAATTTTTCACGGTCAGTTTCGTAAGAAATATTTACAATCTCTGCACCATTTACTTTCATAAGATGAAACATCCAAGCTGTTTTTTCATCTGTTGAGCGTGGCCTGCGGGTACACAGAATTGCATTGCGTTGTTCATTAATTTCTGTCTGTACAAACAAATTACTAAATGCCGGATGAGCTTCATCTGCAGCTGTACTTGCAAGTACTACCTCTGCATAGCCTGTTATTTCCAGTATTCTTTTTTTGCGGGAACGGTTGGTTATATGTATTCTTCGTAATTCAATATCATCTTCCGGCGATACTACAATTTCGGTATGCGTTTCCAGCGAAAAATCCCTGCGTCGAAATTCTGCCCTTCCTTCTGAAAATACAGCCTCATAATTTTCGCCCTGTTGCAGTGTTGGCTGGTAAGCTGAAGACCAGAAAAGATTGCTTTCCATATCTCTTATGTAGCAGAAACTTCCAAAGTTATCACAACTAATATCTTCCCGCCAGCGGGTAACTGCAATATTTTTCCACTTGCTGTAACCACCGCCTGCATTGGTTATCATAACATGGTAGCGGCCATTTGACAACAATTGAATTTCAGGAATAACAGTGTTGGGGGTATTAATAACCCTTATAGACTGGTCGTTGGCTGATATTATACTTGCATCTCCTGCATGCACGCTTGGCGAATAAAATGTACTTATTCTTGGTATCCTTTCCTGCAATAACAACAAGGCAGATTTTAAATGAACCTCTGATTCAAATCTTTTTTGCATAGGTTTATCGAGCAATAAATAAGCAATGGAAAGAAATGACATACCCTGGTGATGGGCCATAAATGATTTTACAATTACCTTTTTTTGTTTGCGGAGCAAGCGTGATGCTGTATAATCTATTGCTTCATAAAAACCATAGCTGCTTTCAAATCCTTCTTCTTTTAAAACCTGCAGATTTTTATATGCTTCTTTAGGTGAAACCATTAATGCCATAATGGTAGAGTAAGGAGATATTACCAGATCTTCTCCCAAACCACGCTTAAAGCCGATACCCGGTATACCAAAGGCCTTGTACTGATAATTAAAATGAGCATCAAACGTATTATAACCCGATTCAGAAATACCCCATGGTACTGAATTTTTTTTGCCATAATCAATTTGTTTGTGCACTATACCTTTGTTTGTCTGATCCAGCAAAGTATTTTCATAACCGGGCATTACCAACAGCGGCATTAGGTATTCAAATATTGAACCGCTCCAAGAAAGCAGTATCGGAAAAGAGTTGTAACTGGTAAGTTTTCTACCCAAAGCAAACCAGCTTTCCTGTGGTAATTTGCCCATGGCAATACCTACAAATGTTGTAAGCCTCGCTTCTGATGCAAGCAGGTCATAAAAGCCGGAGTCCCTTCTGTGTTCATCCGCATTGTAACCGATAGCTAATAAATTTTGCTCCTTATCAAAAAGAAAATCATATTCAATATTAGCAAGGCTCATACAATTTGCTGCGAGCTGTTCAATGGTAATTATCAGTTCTTTTGCACGCCTCGATGATTCTGTAATGGCGGCTCTAAAACTGTTAAGCCATTCGTTTTCTGCCGGGGTATTTTCTTCTGAATAACTCCCAACTATTTTTTGCAACAGTAATTGTTCTGATAATGCAATTTGTTTTAAGGTAGGCACTACGGGCAGTTCATGCACAAGGCCTGCAAATTTTATAGGTGGTTCATTAAAAAACAAACGTGGTATTAATGTACTCAGATTTTTTTTCTGCTCAGCTAACTGCTGCAGTACTTTTTGGACCCAGTTACCCGCTTCGTCGTCAAGATCCAGTTCAATTAAAATCTTTGTAAACGATAATTCAAGTTGTTCTATATAATTTTTTATATCTCCGGAATGCTCTAATTTATCCGGATAATTTTCTTGTAACTCAGCTCTAAATTTTGTCAGTAGGTCATTGTTGCCTGTGTATTCAATTAACACACCGATTGTATCTGATAATCCTTTAAAAAAACGCTCTCCAACAATTTTATCATCAGTCATTAAAAGCAAGCCTTGTTTTAATGTCATAAGATGACCTGCAAGATTACCACTGTCAACAGTTGAAACATACCTTGGTTGTAAAGGTTGAAGAGAACCTGTATCATACCAGTTGTAAAAATGACCTCTGTACCGTTGCATTGTTTGCATAACATGAATAGTATTTCCGGTACGTTCCAAAAATTGTAGAATAGTTATGTAACCAAAATCGTAGGCCGTTAAATTAGATAATAACGATAATCCGATATTTGTGGGAGACGTCCGACGGGCAAGCCTTTCAACGGGTTCTTCCTGGTAATTATCCGGTGGTAACCAATTGTCTTCAACGGTAATAAACTTTTCAAAAAAGCTCCATATTTTTCTTGCTAAAATGCGGAGATAAACGGATTGATTTTCTGTTACAATGTTTTTTTCAGGCGGCAACGAACGGCTGATAGCATGGGCAATTAAAG
This sequence comes from Ferruginibacter sp., assembly GCA_025352525.1. Lineage (GTDB taxonomy): Bacteria > Bacteroidota > Bacteroidia > Chitinophagales > Chitinophagaceae > Ferruginibacter. Next base: position 8,477 of record JANXTG010000080.1, on the reverse strand, counting down.
GTGCCATCATCCAAAAACTAAGAAACGGCAATGCTATTAAAACAACGCCAGGATTATAAATAGTGAGCCATGCATAAATAACAATTGCAAACACAGGCTCAAACCACATGTTTACATAAGATTCAATAATTGTTTTTTCTCTTTTTTGGCGGGCACCAAACAAATTCCACTGCAGTAATTTTTTATGTGAAATGAACATTCTCCAGAAAGTGCGAACAATGGCATCCACATTAGAGTAAACTTCATAAGGCAGAAAAATAAGATCCAGCATTTGCTGGTTAAAACTTATAAAAGCTGATCGGCTTGTGTAAGCAAGGTGTTGTTCTAAAACTACATCTTCAGGTTTTCTAAACAGCTCCCAAATAAAATTTATTAAAGAAGGTAAAACAATAATAACCGTTACTGAAAAAGTCCAAAACCAAGCCATGGGTGAAAAGAGCCACCCGTATAATAACAAAAGCATTAAACACAGCGGTACTAAACTTCGCCGCAGGTTATCAAATATTTTCCATTTTGAAAGTGCAGAGAGGGGATTTTTATGATGCTTTCTGTCACTGCCTGGAACGAATGGCAAAACCCATCTTGCTATTTGCCAGTCACCACGCATCCATCTGTGGCGTCTTTGCATATCAGTATCGTAACGGAGCGGATATTCTTCAAAAAGTTGTACATCTGTAATAAGCCCTGAGCGTGCGTAGCAGCCTTCCAGTAAATCATGACTTAAGATTTGGTTTTCAGGAAATCTATCTTTTAATGCTAATTCAAAAGCATCAAGGTTATAAATTCCTTTACCGATAAATGAACCTTCTAAGAATAAATCCTGATAAACATCAGATGTTGCTTTTGTATAGGGATCTGTGCCGGGGTCATTGCCATGAAGCCTTGCATAAACAGAACTGTCAGATGCGGGTAATGTATTGGAAACTCTGGGTTGAAGGATACCATATCCTTCTGTAATTCTTTTTTTCTTTTCATCATACAAAGGCTGGTTTAAAGGATGTGCCATTGTGCCAATCATTGTTCGTGCAGTATCTCTGCTAAGTTGTGTATCAGTATCAAGCGTAATAATATATTTTATACTTTTAAAACAGGATGTATTACCAACCACTTCAGAAAAAAAACCTTCTCCTTTATTTCTTAAAAATGCATTTAGCTCGCCAAGTTTACCACGTTTTCTTTCGTAACCCATCCATATTTTATCATTTTTATTCCATCTTCTTGGCCTGTGAAAAAGAAAAAAAGTATCATCAGTTGTTTGATTGTATTTTTTATTGAGATCTATAATTCTATTTTTTAAAGCAGACAGTAGTAAAGCATCTTCAGGCAAATGTTCAGTAGCAGCATCTTTAAAATCTGTTAACAAAGCAAAATATAGATTAGCTTCTCTGTTTGCCAGAAAACGAACTTCCATACCTTCTGTTAACTGATCAATTATATTAATAGAAGTAATTAAAGTTGGTATTACCACCATTGTAGCAGCATCTGCAGGAATTCCTTTTGAAAAATCCATTCGGGGGAGAAGGGATGGTCCGGTAAGTTTTAAACTCATCCAGTTTACCAGAGAAATGGCTAGCCTGCTGGTTGTAATAAATGCTGCAATGCATACTGTTATTAAAATACCAATTGATAAATTTTCCGCAAATGCTTCGACAATTAATATACCGCAGAGCATTAATCCAAGAATAAAAATACTGCCGAGATACATTCTCAATGGATGCCTTACAGCAAGCCTGCTGCATTTTTCACCTAGCGAGGCACGGGATATAGCTGCTTTAGCAGTTGTATAATATCCTTTACCGGTAAGATAATAACCAACGTGGGAGCGTCTCTTATCAAAATTTACTTCATTGCTTTCTTTTGCAGTATTTAAAACCAGTTCAGTAACGGATTGCTCAGAAAGTTTGCTGCAATTGGCAATTTTTTCAATTGCATGTCTATAGCTGTCACGGGTATGAAAATCCATTTTGGTGTAAATACCATTTATATCTCTGCTAAGAATTTCATTAACAATACTGGTATCTTCTACAAAATCTTTCCAGCTGGCTGTGCTTAAAAAACGAAAACTTCTTATGCAGTTACCAACTGAAACCTGCGTGGCAGCCTGGTTGCGGTTATCTGCACGAATCATTTCATTGCTTGTTGCGCCAATCTCGGAAAGTCTTTGCTCTATCCAATTAATTGCCAGCGAAAGTGAACTTCCTTTTTCCTGTAATCTTCTATAGAGTTCAGCAACAAAAGTGCTTACCATCGGAGGTTCCGATCTTGCCATATCCGCTATTACCAAAACAAGATTTTTCGGATCTTTTTCAACAATTTCTACCATTTCATCGGCCCATTTATCTGCAAGCGCTTTATTAGTAATATCTTCTGATATGAGAGCAGACAATCTTCTTAAATTTTCAATTAATGCCAGCCTAAGCATAATGGGTATTGCCCAAAGCTCACCCAATTTTAAATAATTAACCGTTTGATACGCTTTTACAAAGCTTGTCAAATTAACTATATCCACGTAGCCATCACTGTGGGAAATAATTTCTACTGCCATGTCGTAAACCCGAGGTAGATTGGCAAATTCTCCCTTTACAAGTTTTGGTAATGCTTTGCTGTATCCTTTAGGTAAATGTTTTTTACCCGTATAAATTTGTTCTTCAATTAAATAAAAATTATCAAGCATCCATTCTGCTGCCGGTGAAATGGTATTGTTCTGCTTTAATGTGCCGGATAATAATTCATACACCTCCAACAAATAATTTTCATTATCAGCCAGACGCTTCAGTAAATGTTCCGCATTTTTATCAAAAAAAATCTCATGCCTTTTTGCAATTGTCACTGCATGTGCTTCTAGCCTGTCTTTGGTAAATATTTCAGATCTAAGGGGCGGTCTTTCGTTTATATATTTATCGTCATTGTTATCCCCCAACAATGGGTCAATTATGGTTTTTTTAATTCCTGCAATTGCCTGAGGAAATAATTCAAATAAATCTTTATCATTTTTGTTTTTCCTAAAAACGTTCATTTATTCAATTTTTCTAATAAAATAAGTATGTGCTTTTCTTCCGTTAATCAACTTTACGCTACGGATTATTTTTATAAACAGTTCAAAAATGGGTAAATAATTTGATACCTGTATCTTATGGAGAGTTTAATTAGCAAGGAATACGGCAAAATATAAGCCGCTTTATATTTTGATAGAAAAAATACTGCTAAGAATTAAATTTGATGAGATAAAAATCTTTAAGAAATATTTTTGAATTGTATCTCTTAACTGCTATTGGTATTAGTTTAGCAACAGAATAAAATATATTTTAAGCAAAATTATTTTTAAAGATTAAATAATAAAGCCTGTAATTCTTTTCATCTATGAGGTCAAAACCACATTAGTTTGACTGGTTTGTTGCGATGTATGAATCAGCATTTATTACCATCTCTCGTTTATAAATCTTTTTGACAATTCGCATTTTACACTAACTTCAAAATATTATTTGTGCATTCTGTTATTTAGTTATGAAAAAAAATCTTTTTATGAAATATGCTGTTTTAATTTTATTGTTATTTATTTTATCATGTAAAACTGCAAAGCAATCCAGCATTAACTCTTGGGTGGGTTATGATGAAAAAAATGACTTGGCTATAAATGCTAAAAACGAGTCATCAAGATTAAGATATAAACTCATTCAATCTAAAATTTTAAATAAAAATGAAATATGGAAAAATGTATTTCCACAAATAAGAAATTTTTCTGAAAGTGATTATCTGTTACTTGAGCCATTAATTTTTAATCAGGACATTCCATCAATACAGTCAAGTATTAAAGAAGGAAAATTATCTTATGAAAAATTAACACAATGGTATCTCTACAGAATTGTAAAATTTGAAAATGATAAAAATAAAGCGCTTAACAATATTATTTCTATTAATCCGAACGCAGTAAAAGAAGCCCGTAAAAAAGATAGAAATAAATCTGACAAAAATCCACCGGTATATGGAATGCCCGTTTTATTAAAAGATAATATTGATTTTGAAGGGCTTGCAACTACTGCCGGTGCTCATGCGTTGCAGTTTAATTATGCTAAAAATGCTTTTATTGTTGATAGGCTTAAAAAGAACGGTGCTATAATTTTAGGTAAAGTAAACCTGAGTGAATGGGCTAATTATCTTTGTCTTGAATGCCCGAATGGCTACAGTGCCATTGGAGGTCAAACCTTAAATCCTTACGGTATAAAAATGATTGATACCGGTGGCTCAAGTGCAGGAAGTGGTTCATCAATGGCTGCAAATTATGCCGCAGCAGCAGTTGGTACAGAAACTTCAGGCTCCATACTTTCACCATCCAGTCAGCATTCCTTAGTAGGACTAAAACCCACTACAGGCTTGCTTAGCAGAAGCGGAATAGTTCCTATTTCGAGTACGTTTGATACACCTGGCCCAATGACTAGAAATGTAATGGACAATGCTATTATGTTGGATGCTATGAGTGGGACGGATAAAAATGACACAGCTTCAAAAAATAATCCAACAAATAAAAAATATTGGGAAGATGTAAAAACAGGATCATTAGTAGGTGTAAAATTTGGTGTAATCAAAGCTTTTTTAAAAGACTCATTATATAAAATAAATGTAGAAAAAATTAAATCAGCTGGTGGTATTATGACGGAAATTGAGTTTGAACAAAATAACAATGACGGCTTTGGAACACTCTTAAATACTGATATGAAAGTAGATCTTGCTAACTATTTAAAAATGGAAGCAGGAGATAAAATTCCTTATCGCTCCGTGGCAGACATTATCACTTTCAATAAAATAGATACCTTAAAAAGCATTCCTTATGGCCAGGGAAGATTTGATGGAATTATGAAGGAAAATAAAACAGATGCAGAAATTGAAAAATTAAAAGTAGCTGTCCGTAAAAGTGGTGTCGGATATTTTGAGAAACCAATGGTTCAATTTCAGTTAGATTTTATTTTATCAATTGCTAACAGAAGTGCAGGTTATGCAGCCGCAGCAAATTACCCGTGTATTACAGTGCCAATGGGTTACAGGGCTTCCGGCGAGCCGGTTGGCATTACATTTATCAGCAGGCCGTTTATGGAAGACAGGTTATTAAAAGTAGCTTATGCATTTGAGCAGGTTACAAAAAGCAGAAAAGTTCCTGTAGGTTATTAATATTTTTAGTAAAATAACTATGTAATATTGTTAACTCTTTTAGAGATTATTTGCTATCTGCATTCAGGACTTTTTTTTAAAAATAATTATTTTGTATGCTTTTCAGTCATCACAAAAATAATTTCGCCACCATTCATAATATCTGCATGCTTAATAATGGTACCGGTTAATAACTTTCCGTTAACTGAAACAGATTTTACATATTTGTTAGTTTCGCTTTGATTTTGTACCGTGATTTTTAACTGCTTTCCACTTTCTAAATTTATTGTGGCTTTATTTATAATGGGGCTGCCAATTTGGTATTCATCAGAGGCCGGTGCAACCGGATAAAATCCCAATGCACTAAAAATATACCAGGCGCTCATTTGCCCACAATCATCATTACCACCCAATCCATCAGGCGTAGGCTTATATTGATTGTGCAGTATTTTACGGATTAATTCCTGTGTTTTCCAGGGCTTATCTGTAAAATTATACAGGTAAGCCACATGGTGTGCAGGTTCATTTCCATGCACATATGTTCCTATAATTCCTTCACGGGTTATATCTTCTGTTTCAGCAAAATATTTATCCGGCAAATACATTGTAAACAACGAATCCATTTTACCAATGAACTTATCATTTCCACCCATTAAGCTTATTAAGTCTGTAGGATTATGAGGTACAAAAAAACTGTAGTTCCATGAGTTTCCTTCTATTAATCCCTGCCCGTTTGTACTTAATGCATCAAAGTTTTTTAAAAAATTACCGGCGCTGTCTTTTGGTTTTACAAATCCATCTTTGTCAAAAACATTTTTGTAACTGGCGGAACGAAAAATAAATTCATTGTAAATTTCTACATCGCCAATTTTTTTTGCAAGTTGTGCAATAGCCCAGTCATCGTATGCATATTCCAGCGTGTTAGAAACGGAGACACCGGATTTATTTGCAGGTATAAAACCGTATTTTAAATAATCGCCAATGCCTTCATAACTTCTTTTTCTTGCAGTGGCTACACAAGCCGCCAATGCTGCTTTTGCATCTATTGTTGTGTTGCCCTTTATTATTGCATCGGCAATTACAGATACGCTGTGGTAGCCGCTCATACACCAGTTATCGTTTGCATAATGGCTCCATATTGGCAGCATGTGTAAGGCGCTTTGGTCGTAATGTGCAAGCATAGATTTTACCATATCGCCATTGCGTTTCGGCTGCAAAATATTATACAATGGATGAAGTGCACGGTATGTATCCCACAAAGAAAAAGTTGAGTAATTTGTAAAATCTTTAGCCTGGTGAATATTATAATCCAGTCCTTTATAATTACCATCGACATCCATAAAAGTATTGGGTGCCAAAAAAGAATGATACATGGAAGTGTAAAAATTTACTTTGGTATCTTCCGGTGCTTCTATCACCACTTTTGATAATTCTTTCTCCCATTTTGCGGCTGCTTCCTTCACTGTTCTTTCAAAATCCCAATGAGAAATTTCAGCATTTATATTTTTTAAAGCACCAGCTGAGCTTACCCCAGATAATGCAAACTTTATTTTTATTTTTTCATTTGCAACGGTGTTGAAGTTGAAAAACATTTTTATTTGTCTGCCCGCAACATCAGGAAAATTTTCCAGCTGGTTAAATTTACCCCAAAAGCCTCGGTACATTTCTTTTTTACCTTCATTAGCAGAACCATAATTTAAAATAGGTTTTGAAAACGCCATCGCAAAATATACAACTCTTGTTCTTGCCCAACCAAACGTTTGTCTGTAGCCGGTTACGAGCGTATCGTTTTCCACTCTTACAACAGTCCACACATTTTTATCTTCATAATTATAAATGCCGTGCTCAAGGTCTAAAATAATATGCGCATCTTTTGTTTCTGGAAAACTGTATTGGTGAAAACCAACTCTTTCTGTTGCTGTAAGTTCTGCTTTAATATTATAATCTTCCAATTGTACAGTGTAATACCCTGCAGTAGCTTTTTCAGTTGCATGGCTAAATGCAGAGCGAAAGCCACTGTGTGGAATTGTTGCTACGCCCGGATTAAGCTTTAATGGTCCAATAGTTGGCATCACCAAAAAATCTCCTAAATCAGAATGACCCGTACCGCTTAAATGTGTATGACTAAAACCAACAATTGTTTTATCATCGTATTGGTAACCTCCACAATATTTATACATGTCAGGATTGTATTTTCCATTGGCAATGTATTGAAGCGTATCAGTATCGGGGCTTAATTGCACCATGCCAAAAGGTACAGTAGCACCTGGAAATGTATGCCCCATTTTTTGTGTTCCGATAATTGGATTCACATATTTTACCAACGCATTGTTGTTTTGTGCAGCTGTATCAAAACTTAAAAAAAACGTAATATTCAAAATTAAAATCAGTACTGCTTTTGTATGATTGTTCATCATAATAATTTAATTGCGGTTAATTTTTTTGATGGATGAATCTGCTACATATTCTTTCCAAAGTTCTTCAATATTTTTGCCGATAATATTTTTGAACGTAGCTTCTGAATATTCATTTTTACGGGCTGCATCATCAAGCATTTGTACAAAGTTTGGTTTGTACCGTTCTGTAATCCATATAAAAAAACGAGCTGTAATGCGGTACGAATTATTATAGTTGTGTTCCGGTTTTACATCTGGCAAACTCCATTTTGCTTTTTCATTATTGATGCCTTCAGTGGATCTTACATAATCTGCAATACCCTCCGTAACCCAACCTGGTGCTGTGTTTTGACCATAAGCCTGCACAACATGCATCAACTCATGTGTTATTACATCTATGTCTTCCGGCTTCTTTTCAAACCATGCAGGGTTGTAAGTAATATTGCCATTGTTTGTAGCAGCAACACCATCATATTTTTTATCAATAATAAAAGTAACAGCAGTTGGACTGTTTGTATTGTATTTTTTTATAAGTTTTGGATATTGCTCAAAATAAGCGTTGATGAATTGTTTCTTATATTCATCTTTAAAGGAATTATCCTCATCTAATAAATACAATGTCAGACCGTTTTTTGTAATGGTATCAGGCTTACTTTCATTTTTTAAAAATGCCTCACTGCTCATTGGCATCATATCTTTTACTTTTAAATAAATGGCTTTATCATCCCTTGAAAAGGAGTAAGGTAAATCTGCTGTTGCTGTAATTCTTGTTTTATTTGGTTTAGCATTCATGCCAATATCAAATGTGCCACCGCTTAAAATATCGCTGTGCGCTAACCATGTTTTTGTATGATTATTGTTGTTAAGTTTTTGTGAGGTTACATATTTATTTTGCTCACTGTTATTTACTGCGCTGATGATAAACTTTTTACCATTTTC
>JANXTG010000010.1 GCA_025352525.1 Ferruginibacter sp. | reverse complement strand
TCTTTTATTCCGGCATAGGTACTAAGTCGCTTTAATGCATAATATATCGATGCGGGATAAACCTCCCAATTCATTAAAGTAGCATGTGCATTTCGTTTATTTGCTTTTATAATTTTTGCCCTCACAAATGGCATCAACGGTACATACTTTACAACCTCACGTGTATAATTTTGCAGGCCGATAAAATCCATATCAAAAGCAAGTTTTTTTTGGTCCCCGGCTATCATTTAGACCCGCTCTCATTTCTAAAGAGTCTATCATTGTTGCCCGTGTTCCTTCAATTTGTGCAGAACAGGTAGCATCCTTTATTATATACATGATTAAAAAGAAATCCGCAACAGGCAAAACAGGTTTAATTCCATCAAATTTGCCAATAAGCCTTTCTGCTAATGCGGCTTTGTTTATAATTTCGATTGGAAATCCAAGCAATTCTTTACCGGGAAACGGTTCAAATATGAAAGTTGAGTAACCTCCTGCTTGTTTTATAATTTTGATAATGCAATTATTTTTTATTTATACATGTAAACTAACTTTTAAAAGTCTTTTATACCAAAAGAAATTAATATGCTAAATAGATTACAATAAAAAGAAGATGTAAACTAAAATTAGAATTACAAGGGAAAAAATTGCAATTCTTAAAAATATGCCTACCGACAAAATGCCCATACTCTGCAAATGATAGTGGAGCTGTTTAGGAATTGTTGTGGCTCATTTTTGTTATCAGTTATTATGAACCCTTATTATTCTTTAATAATGGTTAACCATAAATATCCGTATTTAACATTAATGAGTTTAAAGTTGATATGGCTTTAAATTCTCACCTGAAGATAGAAACGAGAAACTGGTTTATTGTAAATCTCCAGCATTAATGTACACCAACTTTTAAAAAGCAAAACTTGCTTGTGTAAAACCATCTTACCTGTGCCGTATCCTGCTAACTATTTCTAAATCCTGATAATCCTGCTTAAGAAAATTGCCGCCCACTTCATAATTCCAAATAACATTGCAGGTATTTAAATACTAATCAAGCAAAAACTAGGTGACAAGTTTTGTGTGCTACGAACTTCGGCGACAGAAACTAATGATCTTTGAAGCAATACCAAAAGCTATGTTTCCTGTATTGAGTTCTTCTTTCTATAGTTTTTTTTCAATTATTCGTTGTAACAATAGCATTGATTGCAGGATAAACCATTCTCTATAATATGGATAGGATACATATAGTACATTATTATTTCATCTTCTTTATTGCGCAAACCAATATCCTGAATAAATCCGTTAATCTGAATATTAGAAATTCTGCTTTTTGAAGATGCCCTTGAAGCACATAGTAAAGTAAACCTAAAAAATTTAATTTAATTACCAATTCATTTTATCTTATAGTGTAATTTTATTTAAAATTGTAGCACAAGGTTTGCAGCATTTAAAAATAGAAGTTGCAGCTGCACAATTTGTAAATGATATCATTATAAAATAGTAAAATCCTGAGAATCTCAAAACCTCACTAACTTAAAAAAAGGCAGGTTTTTAATAAGAAAATACTTTATGAAAAAGATTTCAAAGTCAATTAAGCAATTAAAATATTATTTATTGTTTAATGCGGCTTTTGCCATTAGTATTATAGGACATTCACAAACCTATTATCCCGCTGGGTTACCCAAATCAAAAATAAATATATGGTTAGATGCTGCCGATGCAAGTACCATTACTACAACATCTGGCACAGTTACCAAATGGACAGATAAGGCTAATGGGTTACAAGCTATTTCTCCATCAACTTCTAATAACCCTGTTATTAACACCACTTTGTTAAGTGGCAAAAGTTTGATAGAGTTTCAAGGGATCAAAGTGCTAAACATTGCCGACAATCCATTGCTAAACCCAACCAATGGGTTTAGCCTTGCACAGGTGGTGTATGTACATCCGGATGCATCAACCGGTTATAATACCGCAACCGATTTTAGGGTGGGTACTTATGCAAGAAATGAAAGCCCTGTAAGCAATGCGCCGATAGGCACTGCTTCTATAACTGTTAAGTATGTTAATGGCACCAATGATAACCGTTACAGGATTGGGCTGGCAAAAAATAGTAGTGGTACATTGATTGGTGCCAACAACAATTCTGTACCCGATTTAGCCGGCACATGGAATTTGTTTGACAATTACTTAACATGGTCCAACCCAACAGATACTGCCATCGTTGTCCAACTCAATGCAGGCTTAAAGGTTAGCAATCCATACGCTTTTCTAAATTCTACCCAATCGGTTGGTATTGGTAATAAATATAATCCTGCAAGTGTGCATTGGTCTATTGGCGAAACTGTTTTAACAGGCGTGCCTTTGGGGTTATCGGGGAAGTATATTTTAGATTGCTATTTGGCAAACAAATGGGGGTTAGTCGCAAATCTTTCAACAACAGTGCAAAATTTGTACAATGCACCTTCTGCAACATTCACTAATAATTTAGTTGGTATTGGTACTGAAGGCGGAGTTGATTCTATTGCCGGAACAGCATCAAACAATGGACTTGGCTTTATAAATTTACCGGGAAACAGTGGTTTTTTGCAGGAAGCCGGCGACTATATGTTGGCCGCAGATAATGCTGAAACTGGCACTGGCAGTATTGGTACAGGCTTTACTAAATGGAACAGAACATGGTTTATTAGTAAGACAGATGCGGTAGGATATGGTGGCAACCTAAATGTATTTTTTGACTTTTCCACTTATGGCATCGGTAGTACTTTGGATACAATTGCCAACAGATATTATTTATTATTCAACCCTACAAGCAGTTCGTTTAACAGCGGCAACAATTACTTGATTCCCGTTGCTTCTTACCAACAATTTGTCGGTAGCAAGCAACTGGCTTTTTTAGTAGATGCCATTAATATGGCCAATGGGTATTACACTATTGTTTATGCTGCCAAAGGAACAGCCGTTACCAATATTCCCATATTAACAAGCTTTGTATCACCTGCTGTAAACATCAGTCCTGCACCATTTATTAATAAAGTAGTATCCGGCAATACGTATAATTATTTGTTCTTAAATACCGATAGCATCAATTATAATATAGCGTATTTTAAAATTTTTGCAGGTGCCAATGGTGCTGCCCCGGTATTAATTGACAGTGTAACACCTGCTAATAAATTTTATGCACATTACAATCTAACCAATGCTGTCAGCTACCAATATTTCGCAAAAGCGGTGTATGCTTTAGGGAAGGAAAGTATACCATCAAATTATGTAACAGCTACACCGGGTATTACTGCACCTGTTTGGCAGACAACACCGCAGTATGCAGGTAACGGCAAGGTATTTATGCTGGCCAAAACCGATGGGCAAAATACCCCTTTAAAATATTATTTTGATTGTAGTGCAGGTGGTGGCCATGCCAGTGGCTATCAGGCAAACTCCAGTTATACAGATGTTTCATTGGTTAATGGCAACACATATACCTATCGTTATAAAACAATGGATACCACAAAAGGTTCCGGTACTGAATCAGGATGGTCACTGCCGGTTTCGGTGTTATTGGTCGATTCTGCTAAAGGTGGGTTTGCTTATAAATTTGCCTTTGCTGATAACAATACCATCGCTATCCCAAATGGTATTGGGCCATCATTATATAACCCTACAACCATCGATACCACAGGGTTACGCTTTATTACACATGCACCCGCTTATGGTATCCACCCACGTATTTATTGCAATCCAGAGGATTCTACTTCCATCAGATTCCGTTTTCAAAACACAAATAGTGGAAGGGCATTGGCTAAGTATATACATAACTTTACTATCCTGCTTCAGCTGGGGTATACTCCCGGCACCTATTCCTTAAATGCAAATTATGCCAAGGATACTATGGGTAATCCACTATTGACCAATGTGGGTGCAGCTTCAGTAAAACCCATATACGATTCGTTAGCAGCTGGTGATATTGGTGTAACAAATAACTACAATAATTTATGGAAGGGCAATGCCGTTAAAATGGCAAATATCCTTTCTTATGAAGCGTTTGAATGTTGGCTGTTTAAAGGCACTGTAGATCCTGTAACCAATATATCTTACACAGTACGGGCTGCCAAGCTCGCTAAGGCTATGAGTATATGGGCGCAAAAGGCTTTGGCAGACCATACAAACCCTTTATCCTTTAAAAACAGGGACAGATTTGGCAGTTTGCAAATGGCCATGATGTACGATTTTCTTTACGACCAGATGACCACCAATCAACGTGATTCAGTTCGTATGGGTTTAGTAGCCATTGCTCTTAAAGATAGTATGGACTTGCATTTAGTAAATTCACCGTCTTACACCATTATGTCCAATTGGTCAACTTTTGGTTTCGAGATTATGCCGTTGCTTGCAATAGAAGGTGAAACAGGCTATACCAAAAGAAATGAAAATGCCTTGCAGGCGTATTGCCGTGTTGTTCTCAACTTTTTAAATTATGGTTTCTATTCACAAACAGGCGGGCCAGTAGAAGGTATTGGCAAGAACCAGATCAATCCCAGTATGCTAACGGCTCTGGCCAAAAGGGGTTATAGTATGTTGGGGCACCCTGCTGTTAAGGCATTCGCCCAAAAATATTATCCAGCCGTACTACAGCCGTTTGGCTACAGCATGCTGGGCACAGATCTGTTGGGTGGCACAGGTACATTTAAAAACGGACAATATGCAAGTGCATCACAGGGTGGCTGGAAGCCCGTTAATTCATTGGATATGATTGGTTTTAAATGGATTTTCCCTAATGATACCACCGTGGATTTTTTATGGAAGAATTATGTACAGCGAACACATGCCGGTGGGTCAACTGCACCTTACAGTTATTATTATCAGAATCTAATGACAGGTTCGGTGGGGGGGCAAAGTGGCTACTGGAACTATTTATCTGCCGCAACTTTTGTGAGTGATTATAGCCCTACGCCCTATCTCACCCAGGCGCAAAGCGTTTATGGCAACAACAGGATGTATTTTGATAGTCTTGGTGGCTTTGCAGTGTTGCGTAGTGGTTACGATACGTTGAGTGCCGCATTGTTTTATCATAATAGGCAGGATTTAGGCGGGCATACCGTTGCCAACAAAAACGATATAGTTTACAGTGCTTTGGGCAGGATATGGATTCCACGGGTATTTAGCAATGCCAATAGCAATTATCCAATACTATGTACCACAGGCATGGCATCCAGTATTTTAATAAACAACACGAGCCAGAGCGTAGATAGTTCCAACTTAGGCATACTGCCCATACCGGGTAAAATTGTTTATTATAAAAACACACCTGGTTTTCAGTGCATAGCAGGCGATGCAAAAGATGCTTACAGCTATGCTTGGAAATCTAGCTTCGGTGGGTACAAGGGAGACAATCCTTCGTTGGGCGGCGTTTACAGTAAAGTAATGAAAACGTTGAATAGTTACCGTTATACTCGTAACTATAGTTTTGATGATATACCAATGTACAATCAATTAACACAGGGCGATTATTCTTGGGCTGCCGGTGCACATTATCAACGAACAGTATCAACACCTTGGTTAAATGGAGTGGTAAAAAAGGTATTTAGAACAGTAGCCATGGTGGCAGATGCAAGCCCATATGTAATTGTTGCAGATGATGTGCAACGGGATAACAATATCAATAACTACAAATGGTTAGCACAGTTGCCTAATGATTTAACTATTGAAAGTACAATGCAGAACCTTACCGATAACAACTATAGAAACGACATCATTTTTAAAGAACCTGCTACTACCGGTAACAGACGTTTTTTGGTAAGAATATTAAATAATACTGGCGCCGTAAATACCATGGTACCAGCTTATGTGGACTCTATCACCAACCCTATAAATAGCGCTACGCCCAACAATAAACTTCCAAGGCTGGTGGTAGAAAGTAATAGCATAGATCCTAAATTTAAAATCATGCTTTTTGCTTATAATAATGGAGATGTGTTACCGGTTACCAGTTGGAATACAGACCACTCCAGGCTCTTGGTTGTTAATAACAATGCTACAAATACTATACTGTTTCCTGTTGATTCGGCAGGAAGAACAAATATCCAGTTGATAAGTGGCAATATTTTGCCTACCACAATTACACTTACAGCAACAATTGTAAACCAAAACAAAGTCAATATTTCCTGGAGGGCTCTTGAGCAACAGGATGTAGCCAGTTATCAGGTGGAACGTAGTAGCGATGCTGCCACGTTTCAACCAATAAATACGGTAATTGGTAATGGCAATGTAACTGCTGATTATAACTTTATAGATAATGCCCCATTAAATGGCAGCAACTATTACCGCATTAAAATTATTAATAAAAATGGGAGTATCAGTTACAGTAATGTGGTAATTATTAATCTCGGTTCTAAAGGATTTATTCAGGTGTCACCTAACCCCGTTGCCAACAATAATTTTGTTTTACAAACAAAAAATATACTTGTTGGTAAATACGCTTTAACGCTGTACAATTCATTAGGCCAATCTGTTTTACAACAAAGCATAAACATTACAAATGCCAACCAAAATATTCAATTATTAGGGAATGGTTTAGAGGGTGGTACTTATCATTTAATTCTGCAGAACGATGCGAATGTTTTTAGTACGCATTTTGTAAAAAATTAAGTTTAAAACCGAAATACAGGGTAAATGAGATAATCATATTTCGGGTGCAGTTTAAATTCTTAAAAATTGTATAAAATCATTTCATCTTTTTTTACTCGTTTTCCAAATAACATTGCAAGAACTTACTTATTTATCAAGCAAAAACCAAAATGAAAATTTTGTGTGCCACGAACCTCTGCGGGGGAGATTGAATTGTACATGCTCTAAATATTTCTTTTCTATGCCATCGTAAATTATCTATCAAAGGACGATAGTCTTCTTTAATGGGAAGCTGTATTCTTCCTTCTCCGCAACGTCTCGCCCTTGGCGGACATTGCGTTTACTATAATCGTATTTTTCACCTTCACGAAAACTTTATCTTTCATTTCTGCAACGTTATCAACCATAAAAAAATCCTGTGCTCCTGTTAAATAAAATTTGGCAGAGCTGTGTTGGTATTGTTAGAGCATCACAGATAAATTCCATTTCCCTTTACATGGGTTGCTATGCCCGCCTAACCGGTCGGGCAGGAATGTAATCCATTTTCTGTCGTGTAAATTTATCACTGCTACAATGCTTCTAATCAAAAAACAGTTTCCATACTTCATGTTTTTTGTTGTTCGCTTTACGCTTTCTTTTCACCGCATTTGCGAGTAAGATTAACAACCTGAGTTCGGGATAAGAAATAGTTACAAAATAGTAGTAAAAAATAGAAAAACGGAATGTTTATTTCTTATTAAATAATTGACAATCAATTAAATAAGTAAATTATGAACACTCCGCTTTTCTCTGATAAAGTTACTGAAATTTTTGTAATGAATTTGAAAATGAATTTTAAAAACATAGTTTCCCCACTCCCCAGGGC
>JANXTG010000208.1 GCA_025352525.1 Ferruginibacter sp. | reverse complement strand
GTAATTTTAACCCATTCAGAAAAAGATCCTTTTAATCCTGATCATCCATTGGCATTTCAGGCGGTACAAAGAGCAAGGCTTTTATCTTCTGGTGCAGGTGTGCCAAGTGCCTTTAAAAATATTGACCCTCCAGCATGGTTTTCATTTGAACCGCACCAGCCGGAAATTTCAGGTTTTTTACCCGATACTTTTGTAGACATCAGTTCGGTAATGGAAAAAAAATTAGCAGCAATGAATTGCATGGGTGCACAAAATTATTTGAAAGATTATTATGCGGAGTTGGCCGGCAGAAGAGCAAATCATGCAAGAAGGATTTCAGGTAAAAAAGAAATAAAATTTGCGGAAGCACATCAAAGTATGGTGCCAAGGGTGGTAACAAGTATATTTTAAAAATGTGGTTATAAACAGGTATAAATTTATTTTATGGATGTAATAAAACAACTCGGTCAGTTTTCTGCTGCAACTGTTCATGAAGCATTGGGGAAATATGGCAACCTGCCCTCGGCTATAAAACCTATCAGTTCAACCATGAAAGTGTGTGGCCCGGCATTTACCGTTAAAACAATGCCCGGAGATAATATGTTGCTTCATCGGGCTTATGCTTATGCAAAACCGGGAGATGTAATAATCGCCAACTGTTCCGGATTTTATGAAGCCGGTTACTGGGGCGACCTGATGAGCCTTGGCGCCAAAACAAAAGGCATCAATGGTTTGGTGATTGATGGCTGTGTAAGAGATGCGGATGATATTGAAGCAATGGGTTTCTCTGTGTTTAGCCGTGGGCTTTGTATTCTTGGAACATCCAACCATGGTGATGGTTTTTTAAATGAGCCAATTATTATTGGAGGCGTGTTAATTAATCCGGGTGATATTATTATTGGAGACAGAGATGGTGTTGTAGTAGTACCGCAAAACAGAATAACAGAAGCCATAGAAAAGTCTGTTGCAAGAGAAGCAAAAGAAGAAAATGTACGAAGGCAATTAAGGGAAGGAAAAACTTCGTTACAGATTTATGGTTGGGATAAACAATTTGGATATTAAAATTAAAAACATGCACATTGCCATACTGGGTTTAGGGGAAGCAGGAAGTATTTTTGCAAATGATTTATCTGCAATGGGTATCACTGTTTCAGGATGGGACCCATTGCAAAAAAGAAGTTTGCATAAAAATGTACATTTTGCTGAAAGCAATGCCGACGCTGTAAAAGATGCTGACATTATTTTTAGTGTAAATCTTTCATCAGCATCAGAGGCAATTGCAAAAGAAGTATTGCCTGTAATAAATGCCCGTAAAATTTATGCAGAAATGAACACGTCATCACCGCAAAAAAAAATAGCAGTGTACAATATATTAAAATCATCAGGTGTTCAATATGTTGATCTCGCAATCATGGCCCCTGTTCCACCTAAAGGAATTAAAACGCCATTCCTGGCTTCAGGCCCCGGTGCAAAAAAATTGCAGGAAATGATGAAAAGCCTGCAATTAGATTTTTCTTTTTTGAGCGAAAATGTTGGCGATGCATCCACCAGAAAATTGCTACGTTCAATTGTTTATAAAGGAGTAGCAGCTGTTATTTGCGAGGCGATGGAAGCAGGTAAAGCATTTGGACTCGAAGAATATATCAGGGAACAAATTAGTTCAGTTATTGGTGGTAATGATGCGTTGATTGACCGTTTTGTTGAAGGCAGTTATTCTCATGCCGAAAGGCGAATTCATGAAATGGAAGCAGTAGTTCAAATGCTGGAAGAAAAAGATTTACAGCCATTGATGTCGGCAGCTTCGAGGGATAACCTGGAAAAAATTTTGCATAAAGTTTAAAAGAATAAGAAACGATGAATTTATGATTCTTTTAAACCTAAAATATATTTAATGAAAAAATTACTCATACTTAATTTTCTGCCAGTGAACAGAGACTTAGCAATGCTCCTTTTGCGTATATTGGTTGGCTTTAGTTTATTTTACAAACATGGTATTGAAAAACTTACAGGTTTCTCTAATATGCAAACACATTTTCCTGACCCTTTGCATATTGGTGTAACTCCGGGATTAATATTTGCATTAATAACTGATGGTATTTGTTCTTTACTAATCATTTTTGGAATTGCTACAAGACTGGCAGCATTACTTGTTGTAATCAATCTTACGGTAGTTTTTATTTTAATGCACAAGGGCTCTTTTGTAGAAGCTCATGCTGAACTGGTGTATGTTTATCTTAGTTCTTTTTTGTGTATTTTGTTTGCAGGGGCAGGGAAATATAGTGTAGACAATAAATTATTTAAAGCATAAATAAATTTGATGCAAACCGCAATTCCATATATGCAGTTTAGGGGAGGAAGTTCAAAAGGACTTTTCTTTAAAGCAACCGATTTACCTGCTGATGAAACATCAAGAAATAAAATTATCCTGGCAGCGATGGAAGGTGTTGGCCAGGGAGATTTACGACAAATTGATGGTTTAGGAGGCGCAACTTCCTTAAGCAGCAAAGTAGCCATTGTAAGTTTATCAGCTAAGGAAGATGCAGACCTTGATTATCTTTTTTTACAGGTCGTGATAGGCAAAGGAAAAATATCCACCATTCAAACGTGCGGCAATTTATTAGCGGCAGTTGTTCCTTTTGCTGTAGAATGTGGAATGATAAAAGCAAACAGCCCAACCACATCTGCAAGAATTAATATGGTAAATACCGGTGGAATATGTGAAGTAATTATTGAAACACCAGGCGGGAAGGTTAACTATGCAGGTAATGTAAAAGTAGATGGAGTGCCTGGAACAGCAGCTCCAATAATTTGTAATTATCTCGGTACCGAAGGTTCTACCTGTGGGAGTTTGTTGCCAACAGGAAATGTAAAGGATATTGTGGATGGAATTGAGGTCACTTGTATTGATAACGGAATGCCCGAAGTAATTATCAGGGCAAGTGATTTGGGTATTACAGGATATGAAATGCCTGTTGAATTAGATACAAACGAAATATTAAAAAATAAATTAGAACGCATTCGAATACAAATCGGGCATAGGATGAATTTAGGCGATGTAAAGGAAAAGACCGTTCCAAAAATGTGCATCATATCACCACCGCTTAATGGCGGCACAATAAACACCCGGACATTTATACCCCAAGTTTGTCATGAAGCAATTGGCGTGTTGGGGGCTGTTACTACAGCTACTGCATGTGTGTTAAAAGGTTCTGTTATGGAGGGAATTGCAATTGTGTACAACAGTAGTAATTTATCAATTGAACATCCAACAGGCGAATTCACTGTGTGCCTAAATATTTCAAATAAAAACGATAATATTATTATTAACCAAGCCGGTGTTATCCGTACTGCAAGATTATTGAGTAAAGGTGAAGTCTTTGTACCTGAAAATATAATGGATCTTTAGTTTCGTAATACATTTAAATGATTTCAAATAATTAAAGTGCAATGAAATTGGTGGCGAACGGAAGCCGTATTTCAACTTTTTTTTTTCAATTTGGCTTCTGAGATTTTATTTATTTTGCATTTACAATAAGTTTCAAAGACAATGTTTATTTATAATCAGGTTACATAGACGGTTAAAAATATCAGGCATCTCATATTCATCTGATAGAAAATTTATTTCACATTAGACAGGTACAAAGAATACACACTAAAAAAAGGCACAAAACCCACTGTTGTGTGCTATACATCTATTTTCTTAAAGAATATTTGTATCGTATTTTACCTTCGATTACTTGTCTATCAATGATAAGTTATTCTCTAAAACATTTCTTACAAACAAAAGCTATAATTGATGCAAAAATTAGCACTATCACTTTTTATAATATTTATAGCAAATCCACTGTCAGCCCAAGTTGATAGTGGTTACATTAAATGTAACATTAACCTTTTTGAATTTAGCGTTGCATTAGCTTCATTTAATTTAAATCCAGAGGATTATAAAAGTAAATATGATGAAAAATTAAAAGAATGGAATACTTGCATTCAAAATTATAAAGTTCCAAATTTTAATGTTTTAACTATAACCAATGACTCATTTTCATTGGAAAAAATAACTAACAAAGTCGTCATTTTGAATTTTTGGTCATTAAATTTTCCGCCTTGTTTAATCTAACTAAAAGTATTAAATGCTTTAAGTGAAGAATATAAAACAGAGGATATTATTTTCGTCTCTCTTTTTTTAAATACCAAAACACAATTAATACATCACATTAGTTCAAGAATAAATACAATAGCAAGTGCAAATAAAATTTTTGATTTGTACGGAATTTACGGCTATCCACAAACAATCATTCTTAGAAAAAATCATATGATTAAACATCAATTTGTGGGTATAAATGTTAATGACATTGAGGAATTTAAAAATCAGTTTAAAATTGAAGTAAAAGAAGCCTTGCTAGAATAACTTTCGCCAATATTGTGTTTCTTCAAGTTTTCTATGATACCACCAAGCGGTTTTTTTAATTATTTTTTTTGTGGTTATGCACAGTTTCTAACGTAGTTATTCTCATAATTTCGTTCGTCTCTTATTACAGCAAATACCCGGTGAATAAGTTTGTTTCTTACTGC
>JANXTG010000191.1 GCA_025352525.1 Ferruginibacter sp. | reverse complement strand
ACAGTACAAACATCTGCAAAATCGACATTGATTTGCCCTGTACTGTTTATAACATCGGTTATACATTTTGCAGCAGTTGCTAAAATATCATCAGCTTTATTAAAAGCTTCTTTCATTTTTAAATTACCAAACTGGTGACGCAATTTATCGTTGCTTATCACCAACAAAGTATCTACATGATTTTTCAATAACATTATACCCTCTTCTGCCTGGGCTATGCGTTTTTTTCCTTCGTACGCAAATGGTGTTGTAACAATACCCACAGTAAGGATGCCTAAATCTTTACAAATTTTGGCAATAATTGGTGCACCGCCTGTGCCTGTGCCTCCGCCCATGCCTGCAGTAATAAAAGCCATTTTTGTATTTACTTCGAGTATTCTTTTTATTTCTTCCAGGCTTTCTTCAGTTGCCTGCCTGCCTATTGCAGGATTGGCACCTGCACCCAAACCTTGTGTAAGATGTGGACCAAGCTGTATTTTATTGGGTACATTACTAAGTGCAATTGCCTGCGCATCTGTATTGCAAATAATAAAATTTACGCCTTCTATATTTTGTGCAAACATGTGGTTTACAGCATTGCTGCCGCCGCCGCCTACGCCTATCACTTTTATGATAGAGGACTGATCTTTTGGCAAATCAAAATGTATCATGTTGTCGTTATTTAGTAGTTAGATAGTAGTGTTTTAAATCGATTTATGAATGATGAATTATGAACTAGGATCATCATTTATAATTTATAATTCATAATTGGCATCTTATAATTCTCCATCCTCTTCTTCTTTAAACATTTCAATTAGATTGGTTTTAAAGCTGTCCATAAAACCTTTAATTGTTTTTTTGCGTTTTACAATTTCCGGTTCCTTCTCTGCAAATAATTCTTCCATGTCATTTTCTACAGGCGCTTCCTGCATAATGCCGGTACCAGAAACTTTTATAAAATTGGTATCAAACTTTCTGTTTTTGTTTTCGTAATCGTTATAGCCTTTCAAAATTAAACCTATACAGGTACTGTACATTGGCTTAGATAATTCATCTATCTGAGAACCCGATAAATGCTCATTAGGAAAACCGATTCGTGCATTTAAACCTGTTACATATTCTGTAAGCTGCAACAAATGCTTTAGCTGAGAACCGCCACCGGTAAGGATGATACCGCCGTTCAACATTTTATTATCGAGCCCAACCTGCTTTAAATGAAAAGTTACAAAATCCATAATCTCACTCATTCGAGCCTGGATAATATTGGCAAGATTTTTTACAGAAATTTCTTTTGCAGCCATACCACGTAAACCTGGAATCGTGATAAATGCATTTGCTTTTGTTTCATCTGCCAGGGCACTGCCAAATTGTATTTTCATTTGCTCTGCCTGTGTTTTTAAAACTCCGAGCCCGGTCTTTATATCATGCGTAATGTTTTCGCCACCAAAAGGAATTACAGCTGTATGCTTTAAAATACCTTCGTAAAAAACTGCAAGGTCAGTAGTTCCGCCACCAATATCTACAATAGCTACACCTGCTTCAAGATCCTGATCACACATTACTGCTGCTGCAGATGCAAGAGGTTGCAAAACTAAATCCTGTGTTTTTAAACCAGATTTTTCAACACTGCGGTTTATATTTCTGATGGCATTTTTATCACCGGTAATAATGTGAAAATTTGCACCAACTTTTACACCACTGTAACCGATTGGGTTTGGAATATTCTGAAAATTATCTACTGTAAACTCCTGCGGAATTACATCAATAATCTGATCTCCTGCTGGAATATACGTACGGTACTGATCTGCAATTAACTTATCAATTTCATCCTGGCGAATTTCATCGTCATTCTGCTGGCGTACAATATCTCCACGGGTTTGTAAACTCTTTATGTGATGCCCTGCTATTCCTACATATACTTCGCTGATCGACAGACTCGGATTAGATGCATAACAGTTTTCCAAAGCAGTTTGAATAGCCTTAATAGTCTGGTCAATGTTTAAAACCATACCATGCTGTACGCCATTGCTGTTGGCTCTGCCGAAGCCTAAAATCTCCAGCTTACCAAACTCATTTTTACGACCGGCAATTGCTGCAATTTTAGTTGTTCCAATGTCTAAGCCTACGATAACGGGTTGTTCCTGATTCATAGTTGTGTGTGTTTAATTTGTGTGTTTGTTGTTTGTGTGTGTTATTTTAAATGTTACGAGTTTTGAGTTAGGGGTTGCGGGTTAAAATATGAACCCTTAACTTTTTACTAGTAACTAATATTTTAATGCTCGATCTTTTTCGTCTTTCGTCTTTCGTCTTTCATCTTTTGCCTTTCATCTAATGTCTTGTGTCTAATTCCTAATAATCATAATCGTTATTTACTTTTTGCTTTGGCTGTACCACTACTTTTTTTATTAAAGGTTTTGCAGTCATCACAACAGTTGTTTTTTTTATTGTTACCGGCAATGCTACAGGTTTTTCTGTTGGTTTTGTAATTGTTTTATTTGAACTTACAGCTAATTTCTTTTCCTGTATTTTAAGAGATTTATTTACAACTGTAACAGGTTTTGGCGCTGTTATTAGAATGGTTTTATTAACAACTGCTGCAGGTTTTGTCAGGGTTGTTTTGTTCACTTTTTCAGGTATAATTTTTAAAATTAAAGAGGGAGCTACAATCACTGCCGGTGCAATAAAATCTTTTGATACGCCTTCTTCCCGCTCCAAAGATTGTTGAACAAGCGAACTATCTGCAGCACTTTTATCTGTTTCGGGCAAAAATGTTTGTGTAGAATCTGCAGATCTTCTTGCAGCATCTTCTGCAATAAATTTAATGAGTTGCATAGTTCTTAATGAATCTGCAGCAACATCTGCTTTCCCTCTTATACTTGCAACTATCTGATTTTTATATTGAAGATTAACTATGCTGTATCTGTTCCAGCCTGACTGTGTAATAACATCCTTGTAAAACATTTTGAGCTTATCAAATTTGCTGTTAATTTCTGATGCATCGCCAAAAATAATACGTTGTTTCCCAAGTTTAGGTATAAGCTCGAATGATCGGTTTATATTAATATCTACCTGATCTATCATTGCCATCAAAAATGTATCTGCAAGTATTTTAAGACTCATATTTTTTATACTGCACAATAAGGAACTATCATTCTT
>JANXTG010000098.1 GCA_025352525.1 Ferruginibacter sp. | reverse complement strand
GATAAACTGGAATTAATGGTTGATGATAGTTTGTGGCTTTTACCAAAATACAGGGAAATATTATTTCTTAGATAATTCAACATATTATTTATACCAAATCCCTGCAGTTGCAGGGATTTTTTTGTGTGTATGTTAACGAATGCATCATTAATTTTAAATCATGAAAAAACTTGTATTTGTTTTAATATTTATTGGTGCAGCATTTGGCGTTTTTGCGCAACAATCTAAATATAGTAATATAGATGAGGATGTAAAAAAGCTTGGTCCGCTCAACAACTTTAATGTTGCCGTTATTGCAGATACCATTACCGAGAAATTTGCCGACAATGAACAAAAGGCCCGGGCTATTTTTTACTGGATAGCAAATAATATTCAAATAGATCCCAAAGGAACAAGGCAAAATGATGATAAAAATATTTTACCCGAGAAAGTAATTGCCTTAAGGAAAGCCACGCCGCTTGGATTTTCGTTACTGGTGCAGGAAATGTGCAGTGCTGCTAACATTCGTTGTTTGAGCGTTGATGGTTATGTAAAAAACTATGCCGCTGAAATAAATGAATCGGCTGACGAAAAAAATTATTCATGGAATGTTATTCAGCTTGGTCAAAGTCCTGAAACTTGGTATTATATTGATGCAGCCAGAGCAAGTGGATATCTTGACAAAAAGAGTACTGTTTTTACAAAACAATTTACCGGCGAGTATTTTTTTGCAGATAGAAAATTATTTAATCTGGCTTATTTTCCTGACAACAATGCTTGGCAGCTTGGTGGTGGAATAAAAAGTGTAAAAGATTATTATGCACTTCCTGTTTTTAATAATTACTCATTTGCATTAGGCTTAGGCAAGCCGACCCCAATAACCGGCTACATTAAAACCTCAATAAAAAAACCAGTAGTATTTACATTTCCTATTAATGATGTTATTGACATTAAAAACATTTCTTTAATAATGGGAGATGAAAAAAAGCAACCTAAACCGGAAGCAATGAATTTTGTAAATTCCGGTAGTATCATAAGTTTTACATATCAGTTTAAAAAAGAAGACTCTTTTCCTTTAAGGATTGTTGCCGATGGAAAAGATATTTTACAATACATGGTAGTAGTTACTGAATAAGCTTTTTATCTTCTCTGTACATTTTTATCATTTCGGCAAAATGCAGTTTTTGGACACAGGCTGTTACAATTATTGCCAGTCGTTTTGTTTTGGTAGTTTGTGTACGGGCATTTTTAACCCAGTTTGAAAACCAATTTTGATGAGAGGGTGGCAGTTTTTTAAAATAATCGTAAGCCGCAGGTTCATCTTTTAAACATTCCAATAATTCAGCATCTGATAAAAGTTCTTCTGTATGTTCTACATTTGCTTTTACGAAAGCACCCTCTATTTTTTTAATTGCTTTTCTTACTGACGCATTTACAGCTAGTATAAAATTACCATCACCCGTCGGTGTTAAAGAAATTCCTTTGATACAATGCTCGTCAATTTTTCCTTTTATCCTGTATGATTTCTTACAATTAGGTTTTAATTTTTGTGCAATTTTTTCAGGAATATCAATATAAGTCCATCCTGTTTTTTCACCCTTATCCCCAAATTTTTGCAGTACTGCTTTAAATGTTATCATCAATAAATTTAAATAAAACCAACAAAAAACCACCTGTTTAGGTGGTTTTAAATTTTATAAAACTAAAAGATATTACGCTCTTTGTTTTGCCGGCGCTTTAGCAGCAGGTTTTGCAGCAACCTTAGCTGCGGTTTTGCTCGCTGGTTTAACAACGGCTTTTGCAGGAGATTTGGAAGTAACTTTAACTGCAACTTTCGCAGGAGTTATTTCTTCAACAACTTCTTCCACTTCATCTTCAACGACTTCAATAACTTTTGGCGCTTTTGCTTTTTTCTTTAAATTTTTTATAGCATCTTCTATTCCTTTCTTAAGGTCTTCATATGTTGGTTTTGCCATTCTTTCGCCATTCACAAAAAATGTTGGAACGGTTGTTACGCCACGGTTGAGTCCTTCTCTTAAATCACCTTGTACCTGCCAACCATAAGTAGCATTTACAAGATCATCTAAAAATCGTTTGTTTTGTACGCCTGCTTCTTTGCTGTACAATTTTAGACTAGTTGTACCAAGGTTTTTTCTGTTTGCAAATAAGATATTGTGCATTTCCCAGAATTTACCATCTTGGCCGGTTGCAACTGCTGCTTCACCTGCTTTTAAACTGCGTTGATGAATGTTTGTTAAGGGAAAGTGTCTAAAGTTAAATCTTATAACACCGTCGTATTCAATCAACAATTTTTTTACGATCTCATTAGCGTTTGCACATACTTCACTTTCATACTCACCAAATTCTTCTAACGTAATTTCCGCTTTAACATTTCCAACAAAAATGTCTCTTGGTTCTATAATTTCAATTACTTCTTTTTTGAATGCCATTTTTAATTAAGTTTTATGCTGGTTATAGAATAAACAGCTTGTTTATTGATTTTCAGAGGATAAAATGTATTAAACAATTAAAATATTTAGTGTATACTTCGCAATTTACAAACTTTTTGCCAGATTATGAAACGTTTTCCGTAAATTAACAGCATTCTATTTTTAAAAAAAAGCTAAACAAAGCGACACAAATTATTGTTTCAAAGCTGTCTTTTCGTTTCTAAATACTACCGTGCCATCAAATACATCAACAATTACAGGAGAAGTTCTATCTATATCTCCTCCCAATATTTTTTTGCTTAGCTGGTTTACAATTTGTTTTTGAATTAATCTTTTTAAAGGTCTTGCTCCAAATTGGGGATCGTAACCATTGTCAGCCAAATATTCCAACGTATAATCTGTAAACTGCAAATCAATACCGTTTTTCTCTACAAGTTTTTTTAAATCTTCTAATTGTATAGTTATAATTCCTTTGATTTCTTTTTTTAGTAATGGCTGAAACATTATGACCTCGTCAATTCTGTTTAAAAATTCAGGGCGAATGGTTTGTCTTAGAAGATTTAAAACCTGTCCTTTTGTTTTTTCAACAACTTCATCTTTATTTTGGTCGTTTACATTTTCAAAATTTTCCTGAATAATCTGGCTTCCCATATTGCTTGTCATGATGATAATGGTATTTTTGAAGTTAACAACTCTACCTTTATTATCTGTCAATCTTCCATCATCGAGCACCTGTAACAAAACATTATATACATCCGGATGTGCTTTTTCAATTTCATCCAATAAAACAACGGAATACGGTTTTCTGCGAACGGCTTCCGTTAATTGGCCTCCTTCTTCGTAACCAACATAACCAGGAGGCGCTCCAACAAGCCTGCTCACGGAATGTTTCTCCTGATATTCGCTCATATCAATTCTTGTCATCATAGCATCATCATCAAAAAGATATTCTGCCAATGCTTTTGCCAATTCTGTTTTACCAACACCTGTTGTACCCAAAAATATAAAAGAACCAATTGGTTTGCGTGCATCCTGCAAACCGGCACGACTTCTTCTTATGGCATCTGCAACTGCTTCAATTGCTTCATCCTGTCCAACCACTCTTTTATGCAATTCATCTTCGAGGTTCAATAGTTTTTCTTTTTCGCTCTGCAACATTTTTGATACCGGAATTCCTGTACTTTTTGCAACAGCTTCTGCAATATCTTCCGCATCTACTTCTTCTTTCAACATCCGCCTTTCGGAAAGTGCTGATAAATCGTCTGTCAGTTTTGCAATATCTTCTTCCTGACTTTTCATTTTACCGTACCTGATTTCTGCAACTTTTCCATAATCACCGTCTCTTTCAGCCTGTTCTGCCTGAATTTTTAAATCTTCAATTGCAGCTTTTGCATTTTGTATTTTATCAACAAGTTCTTTTTCTTCTTTCCACTTCGCTTTGTAAGTATCTCTTTCCACAGAAAGATTAGCAATTTCTGTATTTAAAAATTTTAATTTATCAA
The DNA here is from genome assembly GCA_025352525.1 of Ferruginibacter sp. Taxonomy (GTDB): domain Bacteria; phylum Bacteroidota; class Bacteroidia; order Chitinophagales; family Chitinophagaceae; genus Ferruginibacter. The sequence continues at coordinate 6,743 of JANXTG010000098.1, read as the reverse complement.
TGTCATTTTCTCTTTTAATAGCTTCTCTTTCAATTTCGAGCTGGCGAATCTGTCTTTCAAGTTTATCAAGTTCTTCGGGCATAGAATTCATATCTATCCTCAGTTTTGCTGCACTTTCATCCATTAAATCAATTGCTTTATCAGGCAGAAAACGATCTGTCATATACCGGTTGCTTAATTCAACTGCTGCAATAATTGCTTCATCTTTTATGCGAACATGGTGATATGTTTCGTACCTGTCCTTTAAACCTCGTAATATTGAAATTGCATCATCAACAGTAGGCTCATTAATCATTACTTTTTGAAAACGTCTTTCCAGTGCTTTGTCTTTTTCAAAATATTTTTGATACTCACTTAAAGTAGTTGCACCAACTGCCCTTAATTCTCCACGTGCCAATGCAGGTTTTAAAATATTTGCAGCGTCCATAGCACCATCGCCTCCGCCTGCACCAACAAGCGTATGAATTTCATCAATAAATAAAATAATTTCTCCTTCTGCAGCTATCACTTCTTTTACTACGGCTTTCAGTCTTTCTTCAAACTCCCCTTTATATTTTGCACCAGCAATAAGTTGCCCCATATCTAATGCGAAAATAATTTTGGACTTTATATTTTCAGGTACATCACCATTTACAATCCTTATTGCCAAACCTTCGGCAATGGCAGTTTTACCCACACCAGGTTCTCCTACTAAAATGGGGTTGTTTTTTGTTCGGCGACTAAGAATATGTAATGTTCGGCGAATCTCTTCGTCTCTTCCAATTACAGGATCGAGTTTACCTGAACGGGCCATTTCATTCAGATTTTTTGCATATTTATTAAGCGAATTAAATTGTGTTTCCTGTGTTGCAGAATTCACGGTTTCACCTTTTCGCAATTCTTTTATAGATGCAATCAATCCCTTTTCTGTAAGCCCTGCATCTTTTAATAATTTTGCAGAAGCATCATTACCCTGTAAAATTGCAAGCAGCAAATGCTCAGGATTTATAAATTCGTCCCCAAAGGTTTTAAGGACAGCATTCGCTCTTAATAGAACACTATTTGCTTCTCTGCCCATTGATTGTGCCGGCTCTCCGGAAACAATGGGTAATTTTTTTATTAATTCATTCAGCCTATTTGTAACCAAATTTACCGTTACGTTATTTTTTTTAAGGAGATAGTCAATGGAAGAGTCTTCTGTATCAATTAAAGTTTTTAATAAATGTTCCGTTTCAATATTTGGATTTTTGTTATTAAAAGCAATCTGTTGTGCCTGCTGCAAGGCTTCCGACGCTTTTACAGTAAAGTTATTTTGAGCCATAATTTGATGTTACTGATTTATAAAATACTAACAATTAATATTCATATTTACTAATAGCGTACAAAATTATATCCAAAGTATAAATTAGAAATAATGACAGATCAATATTTTAAATTTTGTGTCATTAACAGTATAAATTATACTTTTATGCTATTCCAGCAGTTGGTTTATGATCTCCTTAAACTTACAGCGCAGCACAATAACTTTTACAGTATTTTTGTTTAACACACGTATGAAAAAATTTATTTTATCAACATTTTTATTGTTCTCAATATTTTCTTCTTTTGCCCAAAAAGGGAAATTATTAAAAGGAATGTACTTACAATGGGGTTATAATACCGAATGGTATACAAAAAGTAATATCCATTTTAAGTTAAGCAACGGCGATAATTTTACACTTCATAATGCAAAGGCTCATGATAAGCCCGATATTGAAGCAATTTATAAAGCGCCAAAGGATATATCAATTCCACAATACAATTACCGTATTGGTTTTTATTTAAATGATTTGCATTCTAAAGCAATTGAAATAAATTTTGACCACATTAAATATGTAGTTACGGATGGCCAAAAAGTACGTGTGACAGGAAAAATTGGAGGTGTACAGGTAGATGCTGACAGCATCGTTGACCCGCAAAACTTTCTTCATTTTGAACATACTGACGGTGGAAATTTATTACATATAAATTATGTGCAGCAAAAAACACTTGCAATGAATGCAGGCAAAACCCGACCATTGATAAACCTGATATGGAAGGCAGGCGCAGGAATAAATATCCCACGGACAGATTTTACTTATCATGGGGATAGGTTTAATAATGATTTTCATGTAGCAGGTTACAACCTAAGTGGTGAGGCGGGTGCAAGATTGTATCTCTCAAAAAGATTATTTTTTGAAGGCACCGGTAAAACCGGTTATGTACGTTACATTAACGCACTGGCAAATACTTCAACAGCCAAAGGAAACAGGGCATCTCATGGATTTGCATATTTTGAATTGATTGGTTTAATTGGTTACGACTTTAAATTTTAAAAGTTTTAATATTTTTTAAAGATTGATAACGGCCACTAATACACAGATTGTAAAACAAACTGCAACTTTGCTGGGTTTCGATTTTTGTGGGATTGCAACGGCAGGTTTTTTAGATGATGATGCACGGCGCCTTGAAACATGGCTAAGTAAAGGAATGCATGGCAATATGCAATACATGGAAAAGCATTTTGATATGCGCACCAATCCTTCAAAACTTGTACCCGGCGCTAAATCAGTTATAACACTTTTACTAAATTATTTCCCTGAAAGTTTTCAAAATACAGATTCACCAAAGATTGCGAAATATGCTTACGGTAACGATTACCATGAAGTCATACGGGAAAAATTAAATCATTTTTTATTTTTATTAAGACAACAGATTGGCGAAATAAATGGTAGAGGTTTTGTAGACAGTGCTCCTGTTCTGGAAAGATCTTGGGCACAAAAAAGCGGACTTGGTTGGATTGGAAAAAACGGAAATCTTATCAATAAAAAACAGGGTTCCTTTTTTTTTATTGCATCCTTAATTACAGATCTTACTTTAAATGCCGATGAGGCCGGAATAAAAGATTATTGCGGCACCTGCACCCGTTGCATTGATGAATGTCCAACCGATGCTATACTTCCTGACAAAATTGTAGATGGAAGCAAATGTATTTCCTACTTTACGATAGAGTTAAAAGATGCGCTGATTCCTGAAAAGATGAAAGGTACTTTTGATAATTGGTTATTTGGCTGCGACGTATGCCAGGATGTTTGTCCATGGAATAGTTTTTCTAAAAAAAACAATGTGAATGAATTTAATGCAACCAATGAAGTTTTACATTTTACAAAGAAAGACTGGGAAGAAATAACAGAAGAAAAATTTAAAATTATTTTTAAAAATTCTCCTTTAAAGAGAAGTAAATATGCAGGAATAAAAAGAAACCTTCAGTTTTTAAAATAATTTTATTGATGGCTTTCTGCATACACTTTTAAAGAAGCAAGAGCAGCTTCATAACCAGAACCCGACATCTTTTCAATAAATATTCCGCTAAATTTTTCCCATGGATACCATTTTTGTTTTGCAATGGAGGTCCATTGTACCTGCATATTTCCCTGCTCCTGAACCTGCCGCAAGGTTAAAATATTTTCCATGTCATTTTCACCCTCTCTTTGTAGTAAAAGTTTTATGTAAGGAAACTTTATTTCTGAAATTACAATTTTATTTTTTTTATTGTTACTGCTCCATTCAACATAATCATTAACATGTGTAGAAGACTCGCTAAAATTCATTTTAGCACTGTCCTGTATAAATACTGGATGCCAGTGTTTCCAGTTTCTAAGATCGGCTATTTCGTTGTAAAGCCTTATTGAGTCGGCTTGTACTGTTTCTGCACGAACTGTAACAATACGGCTTGGTATCAGTAACGAGATTAGCGTCAAGAAAATAAACAATCCAATAATTACAACTATAGCACCTTTTACTACTTTCATTTTATTCCCATTTAAAAGCCTTTACAGCTATTGCGTAAACAATTATTCCCCACAAAATTAATATTCCAATTTCAAGCTTTACATCCCATAAGTTTAAGCCTTCAAATGCAACACTCCGCATGGCCTTATTTAAATAAGTTAACGGCAATGCATTTGATATTGGTTGCAACCATTTTGGGAAATTTTCAATGGAGAAAAAAGTACCGCTTAATAAAAATTGTGGCAAGGTTATTAAGTTGGCTAAAGGAGGGATAGTACTGTCGCTTTTTGCAAGACCGCTGATGATAAAACCAAACCCCATAAAAATTAATAACCCTAAAAAACTTAGAAAAAGCATTTCCAATACCGTTATCCAGCCATTCACCAAAGTAAAGCCGAAAAATAAATATCCTGCCCCAATAATTACAATAGCAGTTATCATTTGAAAAATAACCCGGCTTAAACCTTCGCCCAATATGATGTGTGTTTTACTTATCGGGGTAGCAAAAAAACGTTTTAAAACAAGCGTGTTTCTTAAACTAAAAAATGTAAATGCCACTCCAAAAACTCCGGCACTTAACAAAGAAAAACCTAGTTGACCCGGTAAAATAAAATCGATGGTTTTGTATTGCCGTATAACTGCCACATCTCTGGGCACATTAAAATCAAAGATGGCATATGCAGGACGATTTTGATATTTAGCATTACTTAATTCATTTATTTTGCCTTCCAGCAAAGCTTTAAACTGAGGCCACCTGTCATTGCTGGAGGTAGTACTTTTAAATTCTACTGTAAAAGGCGTTGCTGTACCAACCATTTTTATAATATTTAATACACCTGCAACTGAACCTTTTTGCTGTGCAGTTTTTAAGTCGGCTGCATTATATTTTAAGATTTTTACATTAGGTGAACTTTTTATTGCGGCATATAATTCGTTCGTGGTATCTGCGCCTTCAGCCATAACAATTTTATAAGATTGCAAGCCATTGCTACTACCGATAAAACCAAACACAATTATAAAAACAAAAGGAAACACAAAACTAAAAACTACAGCCGATGGGCTTCTAAAAATAGAGCGCAAACTTGCTCTGGTAATGGCAAGCATTGCTCTCAACTGGCTATATTTCATACGTCTACAATTATTGTGTAAAATTATACGAAAAAAAGGAGAACCCAATTGAAATTACAAGACAAGTGTCGTACATTTGTATGACAAAGGTCGCATCATGAAAAAGATAAAGAAGTCCATCAGGTATTCCACAGATGTTCATTTAAGTAAAATTAAAGAGGCTGCGCCTGCTTATACAAAGGTTGCAAAGAATATTTCTCTAAAAGATTTTACGTACGAAGATTTTAAAAAGGTAGCAGATAAAATTTCGTTTACACAGGCCGAATGGTCAGAGATTCTGCATATCAGTGAGCGTACACTTCAGCGTTATGCTAAAGATAATCATTTGTTTGCACCAATAAATGCCGAACGAATTTTACTTATAAATAAAGTTTTAGCTGAAGCAAAAATCACCTTCGGTAAAACCGAAAAGTTTTATGAATGGATAAAGAGAAATCCCTACATGATGGAAGGTAATCTTTCCGTACAATCTCTTTCAACATACGAAGGAATACAAAATGTACTTACACAATTAGGAAGAATTCAACAAGGTATTTTTGCATGACAGTATTTAGAATTTGTAACCCGCAGTTTAGCGAAGATATTTCAGGCACCGGTGCCAAATTATATGGTGGACGCTGGAACTCAAAAGGAATTGCCATGCTTTATGCATCGGAACATATTTCGTTATCGGTATTAGAGATGCTGGTGCATAACCGCTTTACAGATTTTGCAACAGACTTAAATTTATTACATCTTGCTTTTGCAGATTCATTAAGTATAAAAGAAGTAAAAAACAACAAGTTAAAAACTGATTGGATAAATGATATTGAGTACACAAGATTTATGGGAGACCAGTTTATAAAAGCCGGAACACATGCAATTTTAAAAGTGCCCTCTGCTGTCATTAAAGAAGAGCATAATTTTATTATCAATCCATCTCATTCAGATTTTAAGAAAATTAAAATAATACAAACAGTTTCTTTCAGCACAGACAAAAGATTATTTAGTATTTAATGAATACAGTTTATTTATTATTAGGCAGCAACATGGGTGACAGTGAGCAAATGCTTACAGTTGCAACAATTATGATTAAAAAAAACATCGGGAAACTCATAACTGCTTCTTCAATTTACAGAACGGCGGCATGGGGCAATGAAGATCAGCCAGACTTTCTAAATCAAATAATTATCATATCATCTTCACTTTCATCAATAACGGTATTGAATGAAATATTTGCTATTGAAAAAGAAATGGGAAGAGTTAGAACGATAAAAAATGCAGCCAGAGTAATTGATATTGATATACTTTTTTTTAATGATGAAATTATAAGTACTGAAAATTTAACTGTTCCACATTCTCAAATACAAAACAGAAAGTTTGTGCTTGTGCCACTTGTTGAAATGGCTCCAAATCTTCAACATCCCGTTTTGAAGAAATCATCTTTAGAACTGCTTAATATTTGCAGTGATAAATTAATTGTGCAAAAGAATTGATAACAGTTGCAGCGTTTCCTTTTATTTTGCACGAAGAATGAATTATAATTTTATTACAATAGAAGGCAATATTGGTGCAGGAAAAACTACACTTGCACATTTACTTAGTAAACATCTTGATGCAAGGCTAATATTAGAAGAATTTGCCGAAAATCCATTCCTTCCAAAATTTTACGAAAGCCCCCAGCAATATGCATTCCCGCTGGAATTATTTTTTATGGCGGAGCGCTACAAGCAGTTAAAAGATCTGTTGCAAACAAAGGATATGTTTCAAAACGTAACTGTTTCGGATTATCTTTTTACAAAGTGTTTGTTATTTGCTAAAGTAAATTTGCCTGATGAAGAATTCAG
>JANXTG010000088.1 GCA_025352525.1 Ferruginibacter sp. | reverse complement strand
TTGTTTCCCAAGTTTAGGTATAAGCTCGAATGATCGGTTTATATTAATATCTACCTGATCTATCATTGCCATCAAAAATGTATCTGCAAGTATTTTAAGACTCATATTTTTTATACTGCACAATAAGGAACTATCATTCTTAGCCAATATTTTCGAATCGCTTGTAAAGCCTGTAAACACCGGCAATCTTGCAGAAAATTTATCACTTAATGGCAAAATCATGCAACTGCTGTCAATATAAAAAGTATTGCCGGTTACTGTAAACAATCTTGCAATTGGTTCTCTTTCTTCTACAGAAACTTTTAAAAAATTATTGTTATCAAAATACAATTCTGCATTTTTAACCCACAAATCTTTTTCCAGTGCTTTTTCTATATGACCCAGATCTATAGACCCAAGAGATTTTTTTTGCGTGCTGTCGCCGCCAAAGTTTTTAATGATGTTGTACACATCTGTTTTATCAATAAAGAAATTATTGCTTACGCCAGAAATATTTATTTCAACACCCCTGCAAACTTTAATTTCTTTGCTGTGCACAGCAGAAACAAGCAAAGCAACGCAAGCTGAGCCCACAAGCAACCATGTTAGGTTAATAAAAAATCTGACAATATTTTGTTTACTGATCTTCATTAATTTTCTATAATTCTTTTTATAGGCTGCACCAAAGCATCAATATCTCCTGCACCTGCTGTAATAATAAGGGCCTCCCTAAATCCTTCCGAAGGAAGTACTTTGATTGTATTTAAATATTCAAGTAATTCATCTTTATTAAGAATTTTTACATTGCTACTTTTCATTTTATTTAAAATCAATTCACTCGTCACTCCTTCAATTGGCAATTCCCTCGCAGGATAAATAGGTAATAAAATAGTTTCATCAGCCAGGCTCAAAACTTCTGCGAAACCGTCAGCCAGATCTTTTGTTCTGCTAAATAAATGTGGCTGAAAAACAACCATACATTTTTTTTGTGGAAACAATTCTTTTGCACCGCTTATCAATGCCCTTAACTCTTCTGGATGATGTGCGTAGTCATCAATCATAACCAGTTCAGGCGTTTTTATTATATATTCAAATCTTCTTTTTACACCTGCAAAGGATGCCACTGCTAAGTTTATTTTATCATCCTCGATCTTTAAATATTTAGCTACACCAATGGCTGCAATTACATTTTCTATATTGTGCAAGCCACCCATATTAAGCATAACATCTTTTATAGTCCAATAATTATTTACAACATCAAACTCATAAGCACCATTATTTATCTGCAAATTTTCTACATGAATGTTTGCATCCTTATCATTTAAACTGTAAGTGCAGGTGTCATTAATTTTAAAATCATCACCACGTTTTAATCCGTGCTTTATAATTAAACAACCATTACTTTTTATTTTGGTTGAAAATTCAATAAAGGCATCTTCCATATTTTCTGCTGTTCCATAAATATCTAAATGGTCAGCATCCATAGCTGTAATAATGGCAACATCAGGTTGAAGTTTCAAAAAGCTTCTGTCATATTCATCTGCTTCTACCACCGAAACCTGGTTTTCATTTTGCCAAAAATTCGTATCATAATTTGCTGCAATTCCACCCAAATATGCGTTACAACCAAAGCCACTATGTTTTAAAATATGAGCTATCATAGCACTGGTAGTTGTTTTACCATGCGTACCTGCAACACAAATATTAAAAGTATCTTTTGTAAGCAAACCCAATACATCACTGCGTTTTAAGAGCGTATAATTATTGTCTTTAAAATAATTTAATTCCTTATGACTTGATGGTATTGCAGGTGTATAGACAACAACCTCCACATTTTTATCCAATAGGTTTACATCATCTTCATAATGAATTTCAATTCCTTCTTCAACAAGTTTTTTGGTAAGGGCTGTTTCTGTTTTATCGTAACCACTAACTTTTACGCCACGCATGTTAAAACACCTGGCAAGTGCACTCATACCAATGCCACCGATGCCGGCAAAATATATTGATGATATTTTGTTGATGTCCATCATGCTCTATTTATAGCCTTTAATATTTGTAATGCAATTATTTCATCTGCATTGTTTACTGCAAGTGCCCCAATATTTTCTGCCATTATTTTCTGTAGTTTTTCTTCTGCACATAATTTTAAAAGTGCAGGCATCAATTCGTTCATGGCATCGGCATCTTCTATCATTATGGCAGCTTCTTTATTTACAAGTGCATTTGCATTTGCAGTCTGGTGATCTTCTGCAGCAAATGGGTAAGGTACAAAAATCACCACCTTTTTTGCCAGACAAAGTTCTGCAACTGCCATTGCCCCACTCCTGCTTATTACAATATCTGCGGCAGCATAAGCATATTCCATTTGTGTTATAAAATCCTTCATGTAAATGCCTACAACATCTTTTACTGTAACCGTAGCTTTTTCAAAATAAGGCATACCGGTTTGCCAGATAAGCTGCAGATTATTTTTACCAAACGAAGCAAGATTTTTACCAATTGTTTCATTTATAGATTTTGCACCAAGACTTCCACCAACAACCAAAACAGTTTTTTTATGTTGATCTAATCCAAAATAATTGAGAGCCAGTTCTTTTGTAACTGTGTTGTGGCTTATGGCCTGGCGTACCGGGTTGCCCGTTAAAATAATTTTTTCTTCTGCAAAAAACTGCTGCATAGCATCTGATGCCGTAAATATTTTCACCGCTTTTTTACCCAGCAATATGTTACTCTTACCTGCAAACGAATTACTCTCGTGGATGAATGTTGGAATATTTTTGCTCTGCGCATATCTTAAGACAGGGTAGCTGGAATATCCGCCAACACCAATAACAACATCCGGTTTAAACTGCTTAAATATTGTAGAAACCTGAAAAAAACTTTTAATAATCTTAAACGGTAACCCAATATTTTTTATCAAAGAACTTCTGTTAAAACCTGCTATATCCAAACCTCTAATTTCATATCCCGCCTGCGGTACTTTTTCCATTTCCATTTTTCCTTTTGCACCTACAAATAAAAACTCTGCCTGCGGCTTTATTTTTTTCAATGCATTTGCAATTGCAATTGCAGGAAAAATATGTCCGCCCGTACCACCACCGGCTATAACAATGCGCAACGATGCTGAATCCACATTTATTGATGCAGCAATTTTTTCATTCAATATATTTGTTGCATCATTCATTTATACAACTACGGCTTCTTTTTCTGTTGAAATAATTTTTGCATTTTGCGCTGCAATTTTACCTTCCTGCTGTTCTACATTTCGTGCAACACTTAAAATAATTCCTATAGACAAACAGGTAAACAAAAAACTGCTGCCACCCATACTTACCAATGGCAGCGTTACACCTGTGTTTGGAAATAAATTTACATTAACACCCATGTTTGCAATTGCCTGAATAACCAGCGTGAAACTTAATGCCAATGCCAGAAAAGCACCAAACGCATAAGGACATCTTCTGTAAATTCTTATACATCTAAATAAAAACAACAGATAAATAAAACAGATTACCGTTGCACCAAAAATGCCGTACTCCTCTATAATAATGGCATAAATAAAATCACTGTAACTGTGTGGCAAAAAATTTCTTTGCTCACTATTACCCGGACCTCGACCTAACCAACCACCTTTTGCAATGGCAATTTTTGCTTGGTTAATCTGGTAAAGTTTTTCATTATTATCCTCTTTTTTGCTATATACAAAAGTCTGTATACGTCCTATCCATGTCGGTATACGACCAGCGGATAATATTGCAGGTAACTTTTTTGATTCTCCAAGCTTTGTATCATAATTAGATACAGCAATCGAAATAAGTATTACAACAGGAATCATTGCGACACCAAGCGTTATTAAAATATGTTTGGTACTAACCCTGCCAATAAACATTAATAAAAAGCTTGTACCGGCAATTAATATTGCGGTTGATAAATTTGCAGGCGCAATTAAAATACATATTACAGCTACCGGAATAATGATTGGCAAAAACCCTTTTTTAAAATCCTTTATTACATTTTGCTTGCGGCTTAACTGTCTGCTCATGTACATAAACAAAGCAAGTTTTGCAAGATCCGATGTTTGGAATGTCATATTAATAACCGGCAACTTTATCCACCTGCTGCCCGAGTTTAATTCAACACCAAATAAAAGTGTATAGAGCAATAATGGTATTGAAATTAAAAACAGCACCAGTGCAACTCTTGAATAAATTGTATAATTTATTCTGTGTGCAAAATAAATAACCAGCAGCCCGAGTATTATAAAAGCAAACTGCTTAAACAAATAACTTTCGGTGCTCTTGCTCATTCTGTATGCAAGCGAGCCTGTACTGCTGTAAACCAGCAATAAACTTGCAAGCGTTAGAATAATAACAATCGCCCAGATAACACGGTCGCCCTTTGTTTTTTTCACAAGGTTACCGCCCATATTTGCAAGATCAGGCTTAAAAAAATCTCTTATGTTATTTGCTTCGAGCATTGTTATTTTTAATAATTTATTTTTTATTTACCGGCCAAAAGTGCTGTGATGTAGCTTCATTGGCGTCGCACGTTTGATCGGAATATCTTTGATCATCTTTTATAGACTGTATGTTTTTTTTAATTCGTTGATATCTTTTGTTTATCTAACATTTAAAATCCCAACTTCAGAGGCATTCAGGTAAACCCCTACAAATCCTTCACAGCTTCTTTAAACTGGATTCCTCTGTCTTCATAATTTTTAAATAAATCAAAACTTGCACTTGCCGGACTTAATAAAACCACATCTCCTTTTTGCGCAAAATGAAAAGCTGACTGTACTGCATCTTTAGCATTGTCTGTATTCACCATCAGCGAAACAATATCACCAAATGCCTCATGTATTTTTCTGTTTTCTGCACCCATACAAACAATTGCTTTTACTTTTTCTTTTACCAATTCTTTCATGGCAGTATAATCATTTCCTTTATCTACTCCACCCAGTATAAGTATTACTGGCTTCGTCATTGTTTCAAGCGCATACCATGTACTGTTTACATTTGTAGCTTTACTGTCATTAATAAATTCAACACCTCTTATTGTAGCAACAGGCTCCATGCGGTGTTCGAGGCTTTCAAATGTCTGCAAAGCCTCTCTTATCTTTTCTTTTCTTATACCGATAGATGTGCCCGCCATGCTTGCTGCCATGCTGTTATATTGATTGTGTTTTCCCTTAATAGCAAAATCAGAAACATTCATTTGCATTTCTTCTCCTTTCCATTTTAGATGCATTTCTGCGTTTGTCAGATATGCTCCTTCCGGTAATTCTTTGCTCATAGTTATTGGTGCTTTAATTGATCTAATGGTATAGTTTTTTAAATTCGTTATGGTTGTTTCATCATCCAGGTTATAAATAAAAACATCATCCTCCGTTTGATTTTCAACTATTCTAAATTTGCTTTTTATATAATTATCTACATTGTATTCGTATCTGTCTAAATGATCTGCAGTAATATTTGTAATGACTGCCACATCAGGTTTAAATGTTTTTATATCATCTAACTGAAAAGAACTCACTTCCACCACATATATTTTTTTAGGATCTTCAGCAATCTGCTTTGCAAATGAAAAACCTATGTTACCAACCATTGCACAATCTTCTCCCGCTTCTTTACACAAATGATAAGTTAAAGCTGTAGTGGTTGTTTTACCGTTACTACCAGTAATAGCAATAATTATACTGTCGCCTTTGTACCTATATGCAAATTCTATTTCACTGATAATTTCAATTCCTGCAGCACGAATTTTTTTTACCAATTCATTCTTCTCAGGTATACCCGGACTCTTCATTATTAATGTTGCATTTAAAATTTTTTCTTCTGTGTGAAAATTTTCTTCAAATGCAATTCCGTTATTTATAAGATCTGCTTTATAATTTTCTTTAATTATTCCTCCGTCACTTACAAACACTTCAAGCCCTTGCTGCTTGGCCAACAGAGCAGTTCCAATTCCGCTCTCGCCCCCACCTAGTATAACAATTCTATTTTTCAGTTTTTTAAAATTTATCTGAGTTTTAATGTTACAATTGCAATTGCCACACACAAAATGGTAAGTATCCAAAATCTTACGGCAATCTTACTTTCGTGGTAGCCTAGTTTTTGATAATGATGATGTAATGGACTCATTAAAAAAACTCTTTTACCTTCTCCATATTTTCGCTTTGTGTATTTAAAATAACTTACCTGTATCATCACGCTGCATAGCTCTACAAAAAATGCCAGACAAAAAATTGGGATTAATAATTCTTTTCTAACAATAATTGCAAGAGCGGCAATTATACCACCCAATGCAAGGCTGCCGGTATCGCCCATAAAAACCTGAGCAGGATAAGAGTTATACCATAAAAACCCTACACATGCGCCTACAAATGCTGCAATAAAAATAGAGAGTTCACCAAGGTTTGGTATGTACATAATATTGAGGTACTCTGCAAATTTTATATTACCACTTACATAAGCAAATATGCCAAGGCAAATTCCAATTATTGCGCTGATCCCTGTCGCCAAACCATCTAACCCATCTGTAATATTTGCCGCATTTGAAACTGCTGTAACAATAAAAATAACAATGGCTATGTAGACGATATAGGTGTAATCCTCCAAACTTTTTGGTAACAGTTTGGCATAATTAAATTCATGGTTTTTTACAAATGGAATTGTTGTTATAGGTGTTTTTACCGTTACAAAACGATGCTGTTTTCCCTCAATTATCACTGTATCTTCCAGTAATTTTTTTTCTCCCCTTTGCAATTCTACAGCATTATTTAATTTTATAACTTCTCTTTTTACTGTTACGCTCGGGCTGAAATACAGAGTAACACCGATAATAATTCCTATAACTACCTGTCCAAATATTTTAAATCTTCCTGCAAGGCCATCGCTATCACTTTTTTTATAATCATCACCTTTTAATTTAGCAAGGCGCTTACTTCTTATTTTTAGATAATCATCTATAAAACCAATAGCACCAAGCCATACAGTACACAACAGCATTAATCGTACATATACTTTATCAAGATTTGCCAATAATAAAGTGGGAACTAAAATGGCCAAAATAATTATCAACCCACCCATTGTCGGTGTACCTTTTTTTTGCTGTTCCCCCGCAAGGCCAAGGTCACGAACGGTCTCTCCCAGTTGCTTCGTCTGCAAAAAACGAATCAATTTTTTACCATAAACTGTTGTAATAATCAAAGATAAAATCAACGCCATCATCACCCGAAAACTAATGAACTGAAAAAGTCCACTACCGGGAAATGTTGATTTTGTCCAGTGATGCGTTATCCAATCAAATAAGTGGTACAACATAAATATAAAATTTGCAAATTTGCAAATTCGAAAATCTGCAAATGCATGTTTCTTAAATCCCTTTTTTAAATCTAATAAACAACTGAACAAATGTGTTTGCACGTTTGCACAATTGCATATTTACTCATTTGTTTACTTCCCCAACAGTTCAAACATTTCCCGCAATACTTTTTTATCATCAAACTCATACTTCACATTTCCAATCTCCTGATATTTCTCATGACCCTTGCCTGCTACCAAAATAATATCTTCTTTGTTGCTTAAGCTCACAGCAGTTTTAATAGCTTCTCTTCTGTCGGCAATTGTTATATATTTTCTTCTTGCAACTACATTTATTCCAGCCTCCATTTCTTTTAAAATATCTTCGGCTTTCTCATTGCGTGGGTTATCAGATGTAAGAATAACTTTATCACTATACTCACATGCCACCTCTGCCATTAATGGACGCTTTGCCTTGTCTCTGTTGCCGCCACAACCCACAACGGTTATAATTTTTTCATGGCCATGCCTTAATTTTTTGATTGTGGCAAGTACATTTAACAAGGCATCTGGCGTGTGAGCATAATCTACAATTCCAATTACATTTTCAACCTTGCTCACTTCATAATCAAATCTGCCTTCTGCCCCATCAATATTGCTTAGCCCAAGCAGTACTTCTTCTTTTTGCATACCAAGCAAAGTTGCTACAGCATAAACTGCGAGCAGGTTATATGCATTAAATTCACCTATCATTTTAAAATGAACTTCTTTATCATCTACAATCATATGCAGACCGCCCAACCTATTCTCTAAAATTTTTGCTTTAAATTCTGCAACTGTTCTTAAACTGTAATAGTATTTTTTTGCAGCAGTATTTTGTAACATCACCGCACCCCGTTTATCATCTGCATTAGAAATTACAAATGCGGTTGATGGCAAATTATCAAACCATGATTTTTTAACACGGATGTATTCTTCAAATGTTTTGTGGTAATCTAAATGATCATGTGTAATATTTGTAAACACAGCACCTTTAAAAATTATTCCTGCAATTCTCTGTTGCTCAATTGCATGACTGCTACACTCCATAAAAACATATTCACAACCTGCATGTTTCATTTGTTGCAGCAAAGCATTAAGACTTATTGCATCCGGCGTTGTATGTGTGGATGGAATAATTGTTCCATCTATTTTATTTTCTACTGTGCTGATAAGCCCACAACTGAAACCAAGTTTTATAAACAGATTGTATAAAATGGTAACTACAGTTGTTTTTCCGTTTGTGCCGGTTACACCAATAATTTTTAATTCTACTGAAGGCTCACCATAAAAATTGTGAGCTATAAAACCCACTGCTGAAGTACTGTCAGCAACTTCTATGTAAGTAATACCTGTTACAATATTTGTTGGTAATTGCTGAACTACAATTGCAACAGCGCCATTTTTTATTGCAGCATCTATGTATTTATGTCCATCTGTTGTTGCACCATTTACCGCAATAAAACATCCGCCTTTTGTAACTGCACGAGAATCTATATGCACAGATTTAATCTCTACATCTGTACTGCCGAGTACTGCTTTAAGTTTTACTTTATATAGTAGATCTTTCAACATTAATTTAAAAACAGTATTATTTTTTGGCCTTTATTAAAATTTGTTCCTGCGATAATACTTTGGCTGATTACTTTTCCTTTTCCCTGCAAGGCTATTTTTAATCCTTTATTTTCTAACACATATACAGCATCTTTTAAGCCCATACCCGAAACATCCGGTATTGTATTGTTTGTTGAATAACCAACAATTGAATTGTTTAATGTTGCTGTATTTTGAGCAAGTTTTATATTTCTCCAGTTGCCATTTTGTGAGGAATCAAAAAATGGAATTGCCATATAACCAAGTATAGAACGCATGTCATTCTTTAAGCCCATTGCGTTGTTTAAAACAGTATCTCTTACAAGTGTAGTATTGTAGGTTGCTGTTGTTAGATATCGTGCATAAAGTTTATCGCTTATTTCTTTAAAAACTACCCCAGAAACCGCAGCACCATAAACAAGTTTAGATTCAATACTATTTTGTATAACTACTGCCATTGTGTATTTGGGAGCATCAGCAGGAAAATAACCAATGAAAGAAGCCTGATAAATTTTTGCTCCTTTGTTATAACCTTTATTGTCTAATGCTGTAACTGCTGTTCCTGTTTTCCCGGCAATTCTGTAGGTGCTATCTTTTATAGCTCTTGCAGTTCCATGTGCACTTTCAACAACTTCAAGCATGGCTTCCTTTAACATGGCTACTGTTTCAGGGCTGCATACCTGTGGGTCTAAAACCTGCGGTGCAATTTTTTTTATTGAAACACCGTAGTCTTTTATTTCGCTTACCAAATAAGGTCTCATTAATTTACCGTTGTTGGCTACTGCATTGTAAAGTGTAAGCATGTGCAATGGCGTAACAAGTTCTTCGTAGCCATGCGCCATGTAAGGAATTGTTGTGGCGCCCCATCTTTTTACTTTTTTTATTAATGGAAAACCTGAAGAAGCAACGATATCAACACCTGTGTAAGTATCTAATCTCATTTTATGTAAATGATCGTAAAATTTTTGCGGCTGACTTTGATAATATTGAAAGGCAAGTTTGGCAAATGCTACATTGCTACTGGCAGCAAATGCTTCCTTTACAGTTGTCTCATGCGTGCCCATGTGAGAATCTTTTATTCGTAAACCGAAGAAAGATTTCGATCCTCCTTCACAATCCACAATTGTATTTAGGTCTACATATTTATCTTCAAGCAAACTCATTAAAGTGGCAAGTTTGAACACTGAACCTGGCTCTGTTGTCTTGCCTATACCATAATTAAAATCTTCAATATAAGTACCGTTTGGCTGTTTACCCAAATTTGCAATAGCCTTTATTTTGCCCGTTGCAGTTTCCATTACAATGGCAGTACCATGCACAGAATTATTACCAACCAGCATTTTCATCAGAGCGTTTTCTGTCACATCCTGTATATATGTATCAAGTGTAGTTACAATATCTTTTCCATTTACAGGGTCAAGTTCGGAGCCCTCGACCGGCATGTAAGCGCCAGCTGAATACCGCATCAAACGCTGTCCTGTTGTGCCTCTTAACAAACTATCATACGTTAATTCAAGTCCAACATTTTTTGCAAGATTTTGTCTTGAAAGTCCGATGGTTCTGTTTGCAAGCAGGATGTATGGATTAATTCGTTTGTCTTTTGTATCAATGATAAAACCACTTTTATTTCTACCCAATCTTACCAAAGGAAAATCCCTCAGCAAAAGATATTGATCAAAAGTCATTTTCTTTTTGAGAATAAAATACCGGTCTTTTTCCTCATATGCCTGCTGCAATTGTTTTTTGTAATCTTCAGCACTTTTATCTGCAAAAAGTTTAGAGAGGCAAAAGCTTAAAGAATCAACATGATCTTTAAAACGTTTGCCTTGTTTTTCCCTTAATCCATCTGCGGCAAAATCTACATAAATATCAAAAACAGGCACTGATGTACTAAGCATATTACCGTCTTCACTGTAGATAGTTCCTCTTTCTGCTATAATTGGCTGGGATTTTATATGAAGGCTGTCGCTCATACCAATCCAATATTTACCTTGAACAGTTTGAATGTAAATTGCTCTCCCCAAGACAAATACGCAAAGTAAAACCATGCATAAAAAGCACAGATAAACCCTCCATAATATGTCTTTTTTTACATCCATTTTGATAATTATTTTTTAATAGTATCAGTCATTTTTTTAGCTACAGTTTCCTCAAGTAGCATGGGCGGCAATTTTGATTCTTTGAGGCCCAGCGGCTCTACTGCCTTAATAAGTTCGCTTGCTTTACTCCTAAATATTAAATCACTCTTTACTGTTTTGTATTCGTACTCTAATTCTTTAATATTTTTTTCAGTAACAGCAATTTTTCTAACGAGTTTATCTGCGTGGTGACCGTTGTATATGTAAAGAATTGCAAGCACGGCAAGAAAAAGAAAGAAAGGAATATTCTTAACTATTCTATTGTAGTTAAAAAACTGTTTCCATTCAGCTTTGGGTACTTTGGTTTCTTTATTTTTTTTTTCGGTAGCCATTTACTTTTTTTGTGCAACTCTCAACTTTGCGCTTCTGCTTCTGGTGTTATTTTTTTGTTCGGTTGAAGATGCAGTTATTGGTTTTTTGGTAATGATTGTAAAAGGATTTTCCGCTCTTGTTCCATACACATCATCTGCTTCCTGTTCTTCTATCGATCCGTTTTTAAAAAAGTTTTTTACTATTCTGTCTTCAAGAGAATGAAAGCTAATCACAGCTACTCTTCCATCTTTATTTAAAACTGCTTTTGTCTGCTCAAGCATTTCTTCCAATACTTTCATCTCTTCATTAACTTCTATCCTTAATGCCTGAAAAACTTGTGCTAAATATTTATTTGGATTCCCTTTTACTACTGAAGAAATGCTTTGCTTAAAAGTATTAATAGTTGTAAAAGGTTTTATAAATCTTTGTTCAACAATTGTTTTTGCCAGCGTTTTTGCATTGGTAACTTCTCCGTATTTTTCAAACATTTTATGCAACTGCAATTCTGTAAAACTGTTCAATACTGTTGCGGCAGTCGTCGTTTGACGGTTATCCATCCTCATATCCATTGCTGCATCAAACCTCGTACTAAAGCCACGTTCGGCAGTATCAAACTGGTGACTTGAAACACCTAAATCAGCCAAAACCCCATCTACTTTTGCAAATTTGTGTAACCTTAAAAACCTTTGCAGGTGTCTAAAATTTTGCGGTACAAAAATTACACGATCATCTTGTGGTACATTTCTTTTTGCATCTTCATCCTGGTCAAAAACAATAAGTTTTCCATTAGGTCCCAAATATTTTAATAGTTCTCTGCTATGTCCACCACCACCAAACGTACAATCAACATACACACCATCTTCTTTTATATTTAATGCTTCTATTGCTTCTTTAAGTAAAACAGGAGTATGGTATTGGTTGATTGGTTGATCAGTTGATTTTACATCCACAATACTTTTTCCTTCATCCATTTTTAAATTTTTTACGCTTGAAAGAAAAAATCCATTTCTCTTAGATTAACAAATTAACTATTCAACTAATTAACTATTCACCGATTTCCTTCCCATTCATCACTTCATTAGCAATAGCGCTAAAACTTTCATCCGTCATATTTTCAAAAAACTGGTCATACATTTTCTTATCCCATATCTCAATTTTATTAACTGCAGATACGAGTACGATATCCTTATCTAACGAAGCGTATTCTTTTAAATTTTTTGGGAGTAACAAACGGCCTGCAGTATCTAATTCAACAGGTGAAGCACCATTTAAAAAATAGCGGCGAAACGATCTTACTTTAGGATCAAAATCATTCAACTTACTTATGTTTGCAAATATTGGTTTCCAGCTTTGTATTGGGTAAAGGGTGAGACACTTTTCGAATCCTCTGTTTATTACGAATTCAATTCCATCATCTTTTGGCAACTGCTTTTTGAAAGCTGCCGGCAAAAGGAAACGCCCTTTTGTATCGATGGTAGATTCATATTCGCCTAAAAAGCTGATCATGGTTTGAAAGAGAGTAGTTATTTGCAACTATCTAACACAAAATAACACTTTTTCCCACTTTCGAACACAATATGTATAAAACATATTTTTCCACATGGTTAATAGTCCCTAGGGTTGTGCATTACAGCTTGTTTTAAGCTTATAACCTGTTTATTTGATGTGAATTGATGTGGATATACTGTGAATAGCTAAATTATGTAGTTATTTAGCCAGCTGAAATGATATAGTAAATGCACTTCCTTTCCCTAAAGTACTTTCGGCTTTTATAGTTCCTTTGTGGGCTTCCACCATAGATTTTACATAACTAAGGCCTAGCCCGAAACCTTTTACATTGTGCACATTACCTGTATGTGCTCTGTAAAATTTTTCAAATATTCTTGAGAGCGTTTCTTTACTCATTCCAATTCCGTTGTCTTCAATTTTAATACGTAAAAGATTTCCGACATTACTTGTGGTTAATTTTATAAGCGGAATTTCCTTCGAATATTTTAGCGCATTATCAAGCAAATTATTTACAAAATTTGTAAAATGTACTTCATCTGCCATTACTAAATCTTTGGCTGCATTTAAATTAATTTCGAGTTTGCCGCCACGTTCATTTACAGGAAGGGAAATATTATTAACCGCAATATTTATTAGGTCGTTTGCAGATTGTTTTTTTAAGTTTAGCTGCACCTCCTGTTTATCGAGCAAAGCTGCCTGCAGTATGGTTTCCACCTGCTTATTCATTCTTTTATTTTCCTCTTTTATAATACCTGTGAAATAAGCCGTTTTTTCTTTATCAGCTACAACTTTTTCATTTTTCAGCGCATCTACAGCAAGAGAAATTGTAGCTAACGGTGTTTTAAATTCATGTGTCATGTTATTAATGAAATCCGATTTTATTTCCCCCAGTTTCTTTTGTATTAATAATGTACGAAGCGTTAAAAAGAATGCTGCAATAATAATTAATGTAAATACAATTGAGCCGACAATAAACCAGGTAAGCTCTTTTAATACAATGGTATTTTGATGAGGGACAATAATTATTAATGTTTCCTGTGGCGCAAGATTTTCAAGGTTAGTACCACTTTCAGGTGCCAGTGGTATAATCTGCATAACATTGTTTGCAGAGTCGGAGTAAAGCTTCATAAAATTGTCAGTATCAATTTGGCCGCCCGTTATCTGGTCATCTGTTACAATAAATTCAAAACTTACATCCTTCAAATCGTTTGAAGCCAATGATTCTTTTATGATAGTATGAATTTCTTCTTTGTTAAACCGCTGCATTACCGAATGCTTTCTAAAATCAAACTGAAATCTGTCTGGAGTTATTAAAAGATCATTTTTTTTGGGGTAAATAAAAGCAAGCTTTTCGTTTGTAAGCCTTGATGCAGCAAGTCCTGTAGCTTTTATAACGTTATCACTAAGCCTTTGCTGCCGGTAATTTTTTACACTTTTTAGCCATAGTATCTGAAAAAAAATAAGCCCAAGCAAACTAATTGTAATAAGTATGGTTATAATGGGGAAAGTTTTCTTCATGAAATGCTTTTGATGAAACTTGATGCAGCAACAAATACAAATGTAGGATTAATCACTTTTTTTTGTAATAATAGTTTGTTATAAAAAATACTTTAATATTTTAAGGATTTTATTTTAAAATTCGTAAAGATTTTAAAAATGTATTTACATAAATTTCTTTACTTTCATTTATCATGATCAGCCCAAACAACGGTATATTATTAATTGCAGAACCCTTTTTAAAAGACCATTCATTTGCAAGGAGCGTTGTATTAATTTGTAAACACAACGAAGAAGAAGGCACGTTTGGCTTTGCAATACATAGAAAATTACATACTACTTTAGATAAGATAATTGAAGACATGGATGGATTTAAAATTCCCGTATATCTTGGCGGGCCCGTGCAGACAGACACCTTACATTATATACATCAATACCCTGAACTGTTTTTAGATGCTGTTGAAATTACGGATGCTGTCTATTGGGGCGGAGATTTTGCTTTGCTAAAAAAATATATAAAAGAAGGTACAGTAGATATCAATAAGATAAAATTCTTTTTAGGTTACAGTGGCTGGAGTGCCGGGCAATTAGAAGATGAAATGAAAATGCATAGTTGGATTACACTGCAGAGCACCAAACAACTTATTTTTGATACTGCACCACAGGACATCTGGCAATTAAGTTTAACAGCATTGGGTGGCAAATATAAAATGATGATACATTATCCAACAGATCCACAATTAAATTAAGCCCACCTCAAAAAACTCATTAAATCCCTTACTGAGAAAGGCCTTTAAACCATAAAAGATTTAAAGTAATTTACAGCTTTATAAATTTTATTCTCGCAATTTGCTTTACAAACTTTTACACTTTCCGGCAAAGCTTGCCCTGCTTATTTGGTGCAGATATTTACGCATAAATAAAAAAGAAATTTTAAATGCTGATGGACCTTTGCTTATTGCGGCTAACCATCCCAATTCTTTTCTTGATGCAATTTTACTTTGTTCACTTTTTAAAAGACCACTCTATTCTCTTGCAAGGGGAGATGCTTTTAAAAACGCATTTATTCATAAGCTTTTTTATTCCTTAAATATGTTTCCCGTTTATCGTGTGAGCGAAGGAGTTGAAAACCTGGAAGAGAATTATAAAACATTTGATGAATGCATAGAAGTATTTAAAAAGAACGGCATCGTTTTAATATTTAGCGAAGGAAAATGCATTAATGAATGGCACTTGCGCCCATTAAAAAAGGGAACTGCAAGGTTGGCTATAACTGCGTGGGAACAAGGGATACCACTGAAAGTTATTCCACTCGGCATTAACTACCAGTCATTTATATCTTTTGGAAAAAATGTGTTTTTAAATTTTGGAAATTTTATTTCTCAGCACGATATTCCTTTTGCAGAAACAGAAAGTTCGGGTAATAAAATCCAGCTTTTTAATATTACATTAAAAACTGCATTACAAAAATTGGTTTTGGAGATTGATATTAATAATTCAGCTGTTTTAAAATCAACGTTCCAGAAAAACATTTCATTAATAAAAAAATTCTTGCTTGCCATACCAGCAATTGCCGGTTATATTTTACATGCTCCATTGTATGTACCTGTACAAAAATTTGCTTTAAAAAAATTCGGAAAAATAGATCATTACGATTCGGTCACGGTAGCGTTATTGTTTATAATCTATCCTTTTTATTTAATTGCAGTAGCAATAATTACCTGTTATTTTTTCGGAATTTGGTGGCCTGCAGTATTCCTTATTTTACCATTTTGTGCATGGAGTTATGTGCAGATAAAAAAGCAGTTTTAAAAAATATATCCAGTTCCATTAAGTTAAATTTAAAATTATTGACTATTGATAGTCAATAGTCAATAATTATTATCTTTACAGAAAATAATTCCTTGAAAATAAAACATAAAATATTAGCCCTTCTTGAGAATAAAGGTGATTTGTCAGTAAAAGAAATGGTGGACATTTTTGAGGTATCCAAGCAGGCAATTCATGTAGCACTTGTTCAGCTGTTAGAAACAGATGAAATAGTAAAATTTGGAAGAACACCAAAAACCATTTACAGATTAAAAGTAAAAGAGAAACTAGATACTCTCTTAACAACAAATATTAATGATGAAAGTTTAAGTTTTCTTAATCAACATTTTTTATTAATAACTGAAACAGGTGCTATGCTCACAGGCGTAGAAGCTTTTGCAAAATGGTGTAAGCAAAGACAATTGCCATTGGAAAAAACAATAACTGAGTTTGAAAAAACTAAAGAGAAATATTCGGGTTATTATAATAAAATTGACATCATTGATGGTAAAGAGAAAATAGTAAATACAAAAGGATATAATAAAATCTATCTTGACGAAATATTCTACTTAGACTTTTATGCAATTGAAAGGTTTGGCAAAACGAGATTAGGAACTTTATTACACTATGCTAAACAGGGGCAGAATAAATTTTTAATGAAAATTTTGGTTGAGGAAGCGAAACCAAAAATTAAAGATTTAATTGCGATCAACAATTTTGATGCAGTGGCTTATGTACCTCCTACTATAAGAAGAGAAGTGCAATTAATGAAATACCTAGAAACCCATCTAAAAATAAATCTACCCAAAGTCAGCATCCAAAAAATTTCTGGTATTATACCTGTTCCACAAAAATCATTGAATAAATTGTCAGAACGAATTACCAATGCAGAAAATACATTTGCAGTAAATGAAACCATTCAATACAAGCATTTATTATTGATAGATGATGCTGTGGGTAGCGGTTCAACCCTAAACCAGATT
Source organism: Ferruginibacter sp. (assembly GCA_025352525.1). Taxonomy (GTDB): domain Bacteria; phylum Bacteroidota; class Bacteroidia; order Chitinophagales; family Chitinophagaceae; genus Ferruginibacter. The sequence goes on along the minus strand of JANXTG010000088.1, from coordinate 8,334 downwards.
GCAGGGAAGATCAAACAAAAAGGCATAGCCAAAAAAATTACAGCACTCGCCATAGTAGGAAGTTTTAAAGGGTTCGATGTAATTACGGACATATAGTGCAAATAAAAAGAGGCTGTCTCGTAAGTACAAGTCAGCCTCTTTTTATTCGGATCCCTATCGGACAAGCAATACCATTTAAGCAAATCTCAGAGCCATTTTTTTATAATGAGACAGCATGCTTTTTAAAAATTATAATAAGAATTACAATGCCACAGCACCTTCTACAAGTACGGTTGCTTTGTTGTTCAACACCTCTACAAAGCCACTCTGTATGGTGTAAGAATCCGTATTAGTTTTATCTTTTAATATTTTAAGCTTACCGTTTTTCAACGCACTAACCAACGGTGCATGTCTGTCTAAAACTTCAAACAAACCATTAATACCAGGTAATTGTACACCGTACACTTCTCCGCTAAAGATTTTTTTTTCTGGTGTTAATATTTCAAGGGTCATAGTAAGTAGTATTTAGTATTGAGTATTAAGATTAGTTCAAAATACTTTGTACCTTTTTTCTAAAAATAGTTATCAAGAGTTGTATGGTATTCAAAGAGAGTTATCTCAATACTCAATACTAACATCTCAATACGCATTAAGCCGTTGCAGCTGCCATCAGTTTTTTACCTTTTTCAACTGCATCTTCCAATGTACCAACAAGGTTAAATGCTGCTTCAGGATATTCATCCACTTCACCATCCATAATTGCATTAAAGCCACGAATTGTATCTTCTATTGGAACAAGTACACCTTTTAAACCGGTAAACTGTTCAGCCACAAAAAATGGTTGAGATAAGAAACGTTGCACTTTACGGGCACGGCTTACTACCAATTTATCTTCATCACTTAATTCATCCAAACCAAGGATGGCAATAATATCTTGTAACTCTTTATAGCGCTGTAAAATTAATTTTACTCTATCAGCAGTATTGTAATGCTCTGCACCAACAATGGCAACTGTCAAAATTCTTGATGTACTATCCAAAGGATCTACCGCAGGATAAATACCAAGATCCGCAATTTTTCTACTCAATACTGTTGTTGCATCCAAATGCGCAAAAGTTGTTGCAGGTGCAGGATCTGTCAAATCATCTGCAGGTACATAAACCGCCTGTACAGATGTAATTGAACCGTTTTTAGTTGAAGTAATTCTTTCCTGCATCAAACCCATTTCAGTAGCAAGTGTTGGTTGGTAACCTACGGCACTTGGCATACGACCAAGCAATGCAGATACCTCAGAACCAGCCTGTGTAAAGCGGAATATATTGTCTACGAAAAACAAAATGTCTTTTCCCTGTCCGTCACCTTCACCATCACGGAAATATTCTGCCAACGTAAGACCGCTCAAAGCCACACGTGCTCTAGCTCCTGGAGGTTCGTTCATTTGCCCGAATACAAAAGTAGCTTTCGATTCTTTCAACCCTTCCATATCAACAGAAGCTAAATCCCATCCACCTTCTTCCATGCTATGCTTAAACTTTTCGCCATAGTTCATAATGCCTGCCTCAATCATTTCACGCATTAAATCATTTCCTTCACGTGTTCTTTCGCCCACACCTGCAAATACCGATATACCACTGTATGCTTTCGCAATATTATTAATCAATTCCTGTATCAAAACTGTTTTCCCCACACCTGCTCCACCAAACAATCCAATTTTACCACCCTTTGCATAAGGCTCAATCAAATCAATTACTTTAATACCGGTAAACAAAATTTCGTTTGCAGTGCTAAGGTCTTCAAACAACGGCGGCTTGGCATGTATTGCACGCCCACCTTCTTTGCTCACCTGAGGTAAACCATCAATAGCATCGCCGGTTACATTAAACAAACGGCCTTTAATTGCATCACCAATCGGCATTGTAATAGGTCTGCCAGTATCTGTAACAACCATTCCTCGCACCAACCCTTCTGTACCGTCCATCGCAATTGTACGCACACTGTCTTCGCCCAAATGCTGCTGTACTTCAAGCACTAACTTATCGCCGTTTTCACGTGTAAGTTCCAATGCGTTTAATATTTCCGGAAGGTTTGAATCATTGTCAAACTGCACGTCAACAACGGCACCAATGATTGATTTTACTTTACCTGTACTTGCCATATCTATATATTAAAAATAAGTGAGGTTTAAAAATTTGCCGCAAAGGTAAGGTTTGAAGGTTAAAATAAAAAACCCCTTCGGTATTTTTTTGGCTGTTGAGTTGGGCAAAGAAGCAGCTATGTGCAACATCGTTGTGAACTTGTTCTGTTATTTTTTCTTTTTGATAAAAAGAAAAAATAATCTCACTTGTACGTCATACCTTTTTTCATCTTTAATTGTGCAACTTCAAAAACAAAAAAAACCGACAGAAAATTGCCGGTTTTTAAAAAGATATTAGTTTAAAATTTTGCGCCTAAACTTATAAAGAATGTTCTTCCATCAGCAGGTAATGCACCCGGACCAGGATAGCCACCTGCACGACGGGTAAAATATCTTTTATCAAAGGCATTGTTTAACCCTGCTTTAAGTTTAATCGATTTGTTTATTTTATAAGAACCGGTAAAATCAGTTACACTATATGATGGAATCAACCCAACCTGTGCATTTGCTGATGGCTTCTCCGTATTATTTGCATCACTGTAAGTAGAGCTAACTGAACTTAGTTGTGTTGTAAAAACAAAATCTTTATAAGTAAAGTTTAACCCACCTCTAAAAATATTTGTAGGTGCATTTTCAACTTTCTTACCTTTTGTATTTGCATCTTTATGGTTACCGCTGTAAGTCGCATCTGTATAACTATACGAGCTAAATAAAGACACGTCTACATCCTGCTTATTTGTAAATGCTTTTACAGGACTAAATTCTACAAAAGTTTCAAACCCTTTGCTGGTGCTTGCACCCACATTTGCAATAAATCTTGTTGTGGTTCCCGTTGGAGTAATTGCTCCTACCCTGTTGTTGTATTGAAGATAGAAACTGCTCACATCAAACTGTAAATAATTTTTTACTTTTCCTCTGTAACCCAAATCTAAATTGTATCCTTTAGCATCTTTTAAATTTTGGTCTATAACATCTGTTGTTGGTGGTGCCTGTAAATTTGCAAATTGTATTGGTCGGTAAGCCTGCGTAAAATTTGCATAAATTTCTGTAGATCTTGTTACGTTATACTCTGCTCCCAAACCTGCCAATAAAAAATTTCTGCTGCGTTCAACATTTTGTAAAAGTATTTCCATGCCATTAGTAGCGTATTTATCTCTACCACTTGCTTTTCCCTGCAACCATTCGTAACGTACGCCGGGTACGATTAATAATTTTTTTCCTACACGAAAAATATTTTCAACAAATACAGCTGCATTTTTTGATTTAAATTCTATATCTCTTGGATAATTCCCTACCACAGCCATATCGTAACCTGTGCCAGTTGTGCCTTTTCCATCTGCCTGTCTATATGTAGTTCCGGTATATAAACGTACACCTCCGGAAATGGTATTCTTCATTTTCCCCAAATTATAAGCAGTTAAAATTCTGCTTTCCAGTCCATAATTTCTATAATTATCTACTGTTAGTATACGATTATTATATTGCTGCGTTGCTTCGTTAATGCTGTCTTTAACAGTAATTGGCTGTAGAAAACCAACACTGTTTCTGTCGCCAATTGTCCCGAACAATTTAGTGTTCCAAACCGTTTTATCGTTGAGGTTTACGACTGCAATTATTGCCGGTGTAGTCCATTTTATATCAAACCAATTGCGGGTTCTAAAGCTTTGTCTGGCATCATTTTTTAATTGAGCATCGGTAAGCCCGCCCGCTGGCTGGCTTCGCATCTGCGCATGCATTATTTCTGCAGTAAGCGAAAATTTATCAGATATTTTATATGTAACCGTTGCAAATCCACTGTTAGTAAAATATTTACTGTTTGCTCTCCATCCATCTCCACTCCTATGATCAAAAAATGAGTAATAATTTACTTTTCCTTTTTTACCACCAATGGCGTTGTAACTGTTTATTAAATTATTGCTGCCTGCAGTTTGTTGCGTTTCAAATTCAAAAGATTTGTTTATTTCGCTGCCATTGCGCAAAATATAATTAACCAATCCACCAAACTGTGGCCCGTACTGCAATGCGCCCTGTCCTCTTACAATTTCAATACGTTGCACTGCCTGCAATTGTGGGTTGTAATAAGCTTCCGGATAACCGAAAGGATCGGCAGCAATATCGTAACCATTCTGGCGAACATTAAATTCCCAGCTTCTGTTTGGGCTAAGACCCCTGGCTGCAATTCCTATCTGTATACCACTTGCATCGCTTTCCCAAATATGTATACCAGGCACTTTTGCCAATACCTGCCGCATGTTATTTGTTACCACATTTCCCTGCACATTATCCAACACAATTAAGGTGCTTTTTTTACCAGCATAAATATTTGTACCAACTATCTCAGGCATTTGCTGGTAATCGCTTTTACTGTTTTTGCCTACTACGGTTATGTCAGGCAAGTTTTTAATTTTCCCAGTATCGCTTTGGGCAATCTGAGCTTTTGATGTAATAATTGTAACAACAAAAACTAACGTCAACATATCCTTATATAAATATTTCATAGTCTCATTTTTTAAGACCTGCAAATTGCAATTTTGTAAAAGAGTTTATTAAACCAAAAGGGAAAACGATTTTCATAATCGGGAAAACAACCATAAACTATTTAATAAATTATTATAAACATATATCTAATTATTTAGTTAGTCTATACTAACATTATTTATTAAATGAATATGCATGATACTTAAAATGGCTATCACAATAATTTGTGCAGGAATATATAAGCAGGCGAAGGCGCAGGTTTCTATTCAAACCGATAGACCTGACCAAACAGAATGCCCATTTATTGTACCTGTTGGTTACATACAGTTTGAAACCGGAACGTCTGTAGAACTGATTACTAAAGAAAATAAAATTTATAGTCACCCATCCCTTTTAATTAAATATGGCATGTCCAAACATTTTGAATTAAGACTTATTACAGAATCGGTTTAAGAAAAAAATTATACAAAGGTTAGTAGAGGTTTTACACCAGTTACGATGGGGTTTAAATTTAATCTTTGGAAAGAAAAGGGGTTACTTCCACTTACTTCATTTATTGGGCATTTAAGTATTGGTTCTGTTGCTTCGCCGAAATACACAACAACATATGCTGCACCATCTTTCAGGTTTACCATGCAACACACATTATCAAAAAAAATATCATTAGGATATAATATTGGTGCTGAATGGAATGGTGAAACGCCCGAACCAACATTTATTTACACTTTAACAACGGGTTATTCAATCACTGAAAAAATTGGTTCATATATCGAGTTATATGGATTTTCGCCACAAAGAAACATCGCCGATCACAGAGCTGATGCAGGATTTACTTATTTAATTGGCAATAACTTTATGGTTGATATATCAGGCGGCATTGGAATAACTGATAATGCGCCGAAAAAATACCTGGCTTTTGGATTTTCCTGCAGATTTAATACAAAAAAAACAGGCAACAAAAAGCCTTATTAGCAAAAATAAATATTAGGGAATTTTTTATATAAATCAATTTTAATGATTACAAGCACCGTATTTTTGAATATGAATCATAAAAGAATAATATCATTTATTGTTATTGTATCCGTTGCAGCAATAGTTTCATGCTCTCCGTCAATTAATTTCAGTGCGGATAAAAATTTATTTGAATCCTCAAAAGTTATTACAAAATACAAAGCCGTTGCAGATATGAATGACGCTTATTTTGTAATTAAAGAAAATAATTTTTTTGAATTTTACAGAGAGCTTTTTGATAGTGTAAAAAATACATCTTACCCTGGCAAATACACAAAAAACGGGGATACGTTATATCTAAAGTTTTACAGTAAAAAAGGTAATAATCTTCTTAGTAACAAAGCTTTAATAAATACCGCAAAAAAAGAAATTATTTTTTTTGATACCTATACCGGGGTAAAAAAGAAACTGCTTTTTTAATTAGCAACTTTATTTCCTGATTTGTTGGCAACATAAACACCCCCAAGAATTATAATAAGGCAAACAATTTGCTGCCATCCTATTATTTCTCCATAAACTATACCCCAAAAGACAGCAACAACGGGTATTGCATAAGTAACCATAGATGATAAAACTACACCTGCTCTTTTAATGAGCGTATAAAACATTACAGAAGCGACTGCAGTTCCTACAACACCCAACACCATCGTATAACCAGCTGATACAAGCATCACTTTGCTAAATATATTTTCCTCAAAATATCCGGTGTAATAAAGTACAAAAGCTGCAGGTACTGCGTTTGATAAAAGTGCGACAGATACAATGGTTAACGAGGAAATATCTTTTAAGTATTTTCCCACAAGGTTAACATTTACAGCATAACAAATTGTAGCAACAATAACCAGCAAAACATCAGTTATATTGCTGTGTTCATTAAAAGAGGGCTGTGCAAAAAACAATAAAATACTCCCTAAAAATGAAATACCAATTCCAAGTTTTTTATTGCGTGCCGTATTGGTTTTAAAAAATAATATACCAATAATAATTGCGAAAATTGGCGTAAGTGCATTCAAAGTACCGGCAAGTGAACTGTCAATTCTTTGTTCTGCAATACAAAAAAGGTATGCGGGTAATAAACTACCTAAAATACCCGATACAAAAATTATTAAAAATTTATTTTGAGGGATAGTGCTAATGCTTTTAACTGCAACTGGCAATAAAATTAACCCTGAAGAAATAATTCTAAACGAAGCAACCTGTAAAGCGTTGAGACCAACAAGCCCTTCTTTCATCAACACAAAACTGCTTCCCCAAATAATGGATAAAATGATAAAAATTATCCAGTTAAAAAGTTTGTTCTCTGTCAATTAAAATTTTTGCAAAGGTGCAGTATAATATTTTACGTATTTTACAATTAAAAAAAATTATCTTAATCAAGCTAATTAAAATATTATGAGTTTAGTAAAAGAATTTAAAGATTTTGTTTTTAAAGGAAATGTAATAAATCTTGCTGTTGCTGTTATTATCGGTGCTGCATTTGCCGCAATTGTTTCTTCTTTTGTTGAAGATATTATTACTCCATTGTTATTGGCTCCGGCACTTAAAGCAGCAGGTGTTGCAGATATTAGTAAACTAACCTGGGGCGCAGTAAAATATGGTAGTTTTTTATCTGCTCTTATTAAATTTATTATAATAGCTTTCGTATTATTTTTGGTAATCAAGACAGCTACAAAACTCTCAAAAAAAGAGGAACCCATTGCAGCCGGTCCTTCATCTACAGATATATTATTAGCCGAAATTAGAGATGAACTTAAAAGAAAATAAATTTCTTTTGAAGTACCGAGATTATTATAATATTAGTTGATATAGTGCTACAACAAAAAATGACTATTTTTACCGCTTTTAAAAATCAAATATTAAAGCGTGAGCAGCAACGAATCTTATCAAATAAAACTAGACCAGTTTGAAGGTCCGTTTGATCTTTTACTTTTTTTTATTGAGAGAGATGAACTCGACATTTATAATATTCCCATCACCCGAATAACAAATGACTTTCTTGATCATATTCATAAAACAGGAAGATTAAATATTGAACTGAGCAGTGAGTTTATTCTGTTTATTAGTACGCTTATGCGCATTAAAGCAAAAATGCTTTTACCACGCAAAGAAATAGATGCATTAGGAAATGAAATTGACCCGAGACAGGAATTAATTGACAAGATTTTAGAATACAAAAAGTTTAAAGAAGCTTCCGTAAAAATGTCCGAAATGGAAGCCATTAGAATGTTGATGATCAAGCGGGGGAATTTACAAAAAGAACTGTCGAGCATTGGAGAAGAAGCAGGAGAAGGTACAGAAATACAAACGGTGAGTTTGTTTAAATTAATGAAGGCATTTGAAAAAGTAGCACTCCGTTTACATGAGCGAAACAACAAGCCTGTTCATACAGTTGTACAATACAATTACAGTATGGAGGGCGTGCGCACGCACCTGTTGCTAATAAGCAAAGAACATAAAACACTTGCTTTCGAAAAAATATTTGACGTGTGTGAGAACCGTATACATGCCATCTTTATTTTTCTGAATATGCTTGAACTTGTACAACAAAAATATCTACAGATTTTAATTGGGGAAGGTAGAAATAATTTTATACTCGAATACAATGAGGACAGAGAAGATGACCAGAGTACTGCTTTAACAGAAGCAGACTTTAACCAATGGAATTAACAGCACCGTAACTCCAGCCAAAGAAAATTTTAAACGCTGAAAGGATTTAGGATTATGCTCATTAT
>JANXTG010000054.1 GCA_025352525.1 Ferruginibacter sp. | reverse complement strand
ATTTGCGCAGGATATTGGATACCCTTTGGTACTTCGCCCATCTTTTACGCTTGGTGGTAGTGGTGGCAGCATCGTTTTTAAAAAAGATGAATTAGACGTAGCTCTTAATTATGCGTTAACTGCAAGCCCTATACATGAAGTACTGGTGGAGAAAGCAATTATTGGATGGAAAGAATTTGAGCTTGAATTACTAAGAGACAATGCAGACAATGTTGTTATTATTTGTGCAGTCGAAAATTTTGACCCAATGGGCGTTCATACCGGTGACAGTATAACCGTTGCACCGGCGATGACGCTGAGTGATACAGCTTACCAGCTGATGCGCAACACTGCTATAAGAATGATGCGTGACCTTGGAAATTTTGCCGGAGGTTGCAATGTGCAGTTTGCGCTTAACCCACATACTGAAGAAATTATTGTGGTAGAAATAAATCCCCGTGTGAGCCGAAGTTCAGCACTGGCAAGCAAAGCCACAGGTTACCCTATTGCAAAAATAGCAGCTAAACTTGCCATTGGTTATAATTTAGATGAACTTAAAAACCAGATCACACAATCTACTTCAGCTTATTTTGAACCTGCGCTTGATTATGTAATTGTGAAAATACCCCGCTGGAATTTTGATAAATTTAAAGGTGCCAATGACACACTTGGTTTTCAAATGAAAAGTGTGGGGGAAGTAATGGCTATTGGCAGAAGTTTTGCCGAAGCAGTGCAAAAAGCTTGTGTAAGTTTAGAAAATGAAGCGGTTGGTTTAGGATATTATGGTAAAAGTGTAATGCACAGCGATGAACTGATTGAGTATATAAAAATACCAAAGTGGGATAGAATTTTTCGCATAAAAGATGCACTGATGGCTGGTGTAAGTGTAAAGCGTATTTGTGAAAGCACTTTAATTGACCGTTGGTTTATATACCAAATACAAAAAATATGCGACTGCGAAAAAGAGATTGCCAAATACAATTTTGCATCGTTGCCCGAAGATTTATTAAGAGATGCAAAAATGCTGGGGTTTAGTGATGAGCAAATGGTTCGGATAATGCAGGATGGCGATGCTGATGATTTGTATGAACGCAGAAAAGAATTGGGCATTACCCGTGTATTTAAAATGGTTGATACCTGCAGTGCAGAGTTTGAGGCAAAGACGCCTTATTTTTATAGCACGTTTGAAAATAAATCCTCAGGATTAAGCTCAAATGAATCTGTTTCATCTTCGAAGAAGAAAATTATTGTACTAGGCAGCGGACCAAACCGCATAGGCCAGGGTATTGAATTTGATTATTGCTGTGTGCATGGTTTGCTTGCCATAAAAGAAGCCGGCATGGAAGCCATTATGGTAAACTGTAATCCTGAAACTGTTTCCACTGATTTTGATGTGGCCGATAAACTTTATTTTGAACCGGTTTACTGGGAACACATCTGGGAAATAATTGAGCATGAAAAACCGGAAGGTGTGATTGTTCAGTTAGGCGGACAAACAGCTTTAAAACTTGCAAAAAAATTAACTGAAAAAGGCGTAAAAATAATTGGTACTTCTTTCGACAGCATGGACATAGCCGAAGACCGTGGCCGCTTTAGCGATATTTTAAAAGAACTAGAGATACCTTATCCAAATTATGGAACTGCATACGATACGGACCAGGCAATTGAAGTGGCAAAAGAAGTTGGTTACCCGGTATTGCTTCGCCCAAGTTATGTTTTAGGCGGGCAGAGAATGAGAATAGTACTTAATGATGATGAACTGGAAAAAGGGGTGTTGAGTTTACTTAAACATTTGCCGGGCAATAAAATATTGATTGACCATTTTCTGGATCGTTGCCAGGAGGCAGAAATAGATGCAATTTTTGACGGGGAAGATTTTCATGTAATGGGATTAATGGAACATATTGAACCCGCAGGTATTCATAGCGGAGATAGTAATGCAGTATTGCCTCAATTTAATCTTACGCCGCTCGTTGTGCATGCAATGGAAGAGTACGCTGAAAAAATTGCAAGAACTTTAAATATAAAAGGACTCATAAATATTCAGTTTGCTATAAAAGACGGAAATGTTTTTGTGATTGAAGCCAACCCGAGAGCCAGCCGCACTACACCGTTTATAGCAAAAGCTTATGGCATCCCTTACTTGAATATTGCAACAAAAGTTATGCTTGGCGTGGCCAAACTAAAAGATTTTACATTCGAAAAAAACTTAAAAGGGTTTGCTATTAAAGAACCGGTGTTTAGTTTCAATAAATTCCCGGGCGTAAATAAAGAGTTGGGTCCGGAAATGAAAAGTACGGGTGAAGCGATACGCTTTATTAAAGATTTACGTGATCCATATTTTAGGCAATTATATAAGGAAAGAAGTATGCATTTAAGTAAATAATTCTACACTATTAATTGGTTTTAAGTTTATTATGTAATATTTTAGCATCTAGAAAAAATACTACAAATGATTTAAAAAACAAATTTTACAATTTGCACAATAATATTTTCATTAAGGAGTTAATAAAATGAAATGTTATTTTTTGGAAATTCACTTTCCTTTTAATGACCAAATCTTAATCTTATTAAAACCAAAAAATGAAAAAATTAATTTTTACCCTCAATTTTTTTGCTCTTACTGTCCTGTTTGTTTCCTGTACTAAAACAGAAATTGACCTAACCGGAAATGAAAACAAACCATCAAGTATTTTAAAAGGACCAGCAGGAAACGGCGGTAGTGTTACCGGAAGAGATGCCGGTACTCCACCTGCTTCAAACTGTACACCTACAGTTGTTACTTTATTTGCCGGCCAAACTATTGATGCCGGAAATGTAACTGTAACCAATGATGCAAATTTTATTTACGTAACCTATAATACTGCCAATGGTTATGTACTTACACAAACACATTTATATGTTGGGGATTGTGCACTCATTCCTGTAAACAAACCAGGCAATCCAATTCCAGGGCAATTTCCTTATATAACTACACATAGTAATGTAACCAGTTATACTTACCAAATTCCTATCTTGGCTATCCCCGTTGGTTCTTGTGGTTGTATTGCTGCTCATGCAGTTGTTGTAAAACTTGATGCAGCAGGGCAGGTTTTAGACCAGCAAACAGGCTGGGGAAATGGCACTGTAATTAATCCAACCGGGCAATGGGGAATGAAGTTTAGTTTCTGCAGTTGCCAATAATCGGAATTAATATACTTGTAAAGTATCATAAAATTTTTGTCAGAATATAAAAAAAGCAATGTTCCACTGTTAGGAGCATTGCTTTTTTAGTTATAAGAAGAAGAAACAGATTTTGCTAAAAATGATTAAATAGTTTATTCGTAGTAAAATTTTTTATGTTCATTTGCTACTTCTTACTTTAACATCAAAGTATCATTTATTAATCCAAGATTTAATTTATGACTATGCTCTATTTTTGCAAGACACCTTTTAGTTTTAAATGAATAATTTTTCCAACCGCTATTTTATTATAAATAAACCATACAATATGGTTTCTCAGTTTGTAAGCAGCCATAAAGTAATGTTGCTGGGCGATATGGATTTTAACTTCCCAGAAGGTACACACGCAATTGGAAGACTTGACAGCACTTCGGAAGGTCTTTTAATTTTAACCACAGATAAATCAGTTACAAGAAAATTGTTTCATGCAACCGAAGCTCACACCCGTTCATACCTCGTAATGGTGCAGCACAAAATGACCGATGAAACATTCAAACATTTGCAGCAAGGTGTTTTAATTCCTATAAGTGAAAAAAAAACTTATCTGGCAAAGCCATACGCTGTAAAAATCATAAATGATCCTTCTGCACTATATAAATATTCAACTGACCCCAGAGAAATTTATCCGCATACCTGGTTATTAATAACTCTAACAGAGGGGAAATTTAGACAAGTACGTAAAATGGTTTTAGCGCTTAGGCACCGCTGTATAAGACTTGTAAGGCTTAGCATTAGCAACATTCTTTTAGATAATCTTGCACCGGGAAAAGTAAAAGAATTAAATGAAGAAGAATTCTATAATTTATTGAAACATACCAAAAAAGTACCCTTCAATTAGAATTAGTCAAACTCTCTTTGTACTTTCCGTATCCAAAATGTACAAATGGCTGCAAAGTATGCAATTCCCTTATGGAAAAAAGCTCCGTTCATAAGAATTTTACTGCCATTTTTAACCGGTATATTAGTCCAATATTATTTTGAAATACCTTATTTTATTATTCTTTCTCTCGTAGGAATTGCTACCTCTCTATATTTTATTTTTTCTGCTATTCCATTGGCATATCGTTATTCCTTTCGATGGATACAGGGAGTTTTAATTTCATTTATTATCTTTTTTGCAGGGATGATGACCCTTTGGCAAAAAGATGTAAGGAATGACTCTAACTGGTTTGGTCATTTATATAATGACAGCAGCTCTTTAATTATAAAAGTCAATGAACCACTTATTGAAAAAGAAAAATCTTATAAAGCTGAAGGAAGAGTGGAAAAAATTATTAAAAACGGTACAGGCAAAAATGTAACCGGTAAAATACTCCTTTATTTTTCCAAAGAGGATTTAATGCAGCTTCCAAAATATGGAGATAAAATATTGATATCAGGAGGCCTTCAGTTAATTAAAAATGCAGGTAATCCCGGCGGATTTAATTACAGCAGGTACATGGCTTTTCAGCAAACATTTTATCAGGTATTTTTAAAGCAAAACAAATATGTATTGTTGAATGTGCATAATGAAAATGCATTGTATTCTTTTATTTATAATGCAAGAAAAAAAGTAATTAATATTTTACAGGAATTTGTAAAAGGTAACAAAAAAGTTACCGGTATAGCAGAAGCTTTGCTTATTGGATATAAGGAGGATTTAGATAAAGATGTTGTGCAGGCTTACAGTAATACCGGTGTAGTTCACATTATTGCCATATCAGGCATGCACCTGGGCTTAATTTATGCGGTGCTCGTATGGATTTTTTTAAGGCTACCAGTAATTAAAAAAAGTGCTGCAGTTAGGGTTGTAACAATTCTCGTCTGCCTGTGGTTGTTTAGTTTAATAACAGGCGGTTCAGCATCTGTTTTAAGAAGTGCAGTAATGTTTACCTGTATATTAATCGGCAAAGAATTTTTTAAACAGACATCTATTTATAACTCGCTGGCAGCATCTGCATTTTTATTACTTTGTTACGATCCTTTTTTATTGTGGGATGTTGGCTTTCAACTCAGTTATTGCGCAGTGGTAGGCATTGTTTGGCTGCAAAAACCTATTCAAAATTTATTTTACTCCAAGCATAAACCATTGCAGTATTTATGGCAGATGTGTTCTGTTACAATTGCTGCGCAGATACTCACTTTACCAATTTGTATTTATTATTTTCATCAAATACCTACGCTGTTTTTAATTACCAATTTAATTTGTGTACCGTTATCTACCGTAATACTCTTTGCCGAAATATTATTAATATTCCTTTCCTCAATTTCTGTTGTTGGAGCTTTATTAGGGAAATTTATTTATGTACTAACCTGGTTCATGAATATTATTATTGACAAATGCAACAACCTTCCGTTATCATTAATAGATAAAATTTATGCCACACCAACTACAACTGCTGTCTTATATTTATTTGTATTTGCAGCTGCTGCGGGCTGTTTGCAGTTTAACAAAAAACTAATTATGATTTCTCTTTTATTCTTTTCATTCTTTATTGGAATTTGGTCTTATGGAAAAATCAATTTAATTCAGCAGAAAAAAATTATCATTTACAATGTAAGCCGGCATACAGCAATAGATTTTGTTGCTGCGGATAAATATTTCTTTTTAGGCGATGAAGAATTTAAAACAGATGGTGCATTGCAAAATTTTAATTTAAAACCTGCAAGGATTTCTCTTCAGGTAAATCAAAGCAGGGATACTTTAAAATCTATACAACACAGCAAAATCTTGTGGCAGTTTTATAGCAAAAAAATAATGATAATTGATACAACTTTATCTTTTGCTTCAATACAAAATAAAATTAAGGTAGATGTGTTGCTGATTACAAAAAACGCCAATGTTGATATCTCCAATATTACATCATCTGTAATGCCCCGCTGTATTGTGTTTGATGCTTCTAACAGTTTGTGGAAAATTGCACAGTGGAAAAAGCAGTGTTCATTGTTACATTTGCCCTACTTTACTACTGCCGAACAGGGTGCATTTATATTAGATGTAAAGTAAACCTGCTAAAGCAATTTAAAGTGGGACCAAACCAACTATTTTTTAAAAGAATTACCCCCGTAGTCAAAATCTATTTACAATGAAAAAAATACAATCAGCACTTATTTCTGTTTTTTATAAAGATGGTCTTGAAGAAATTGTGCAGTTGCTTGATAAACTTGATATAACTATTTACAGCACCGGTGGCACACAGGAATTTATAGAAAAGCTTGGCGTTAAATGTATACCCGTTGAATCTTTAACTTCATATCCGGCCATATTGGGAGGTCGTGTAAAAACACTTCACCCTTCTGTTTTTGGTGGTATACTGGCAAAAAGAAACGATGAGGTTCACATGGCTGAAATGAAAGAACATCATATTCCTGAAATTGACCTGGTTATTGTAGATCTGTATCCTTTTGAAGAAACAGTGGCCAACACAACAGACGAAAAACTCATAATAGAAAAGATTGATATTGGAGGGCCAAGTATGATTAGGGCAGCAGCAAAAAACCATGCAGATGTAGTTATAGTTGCAGCAAAAAAAGACTATGCTCTTCTCGAAAATCTGTTAGCAACACAGCAGGGAGAATTTTCTATTGAACAACGAAGAACTTTTGCTGTTAAAGCTTTTGATGTTTGCACACATTATGATAATGCCATCTCATCCTACTTCAATAACTTAAATGTTACAACAGCTTTTAATAAAAAAAAGCAGTCTTTGCGTTATGGTGAAAATCCTCACCAGCCGGCCGCATTTTATGGTGATCTAAATGAAATATTTACACAACTGCATGGTAAAGAATTATCCTATAATAATTTGGTAGATGTTGATGCTGCATTGCAACTTATCAAAGAGGCAGCTTCCCCTAATTACTCAAATTCTACTAATGAAAATATATGGTTTTGCATTATTAAGCATACAAATGTATGTGGAGCTGCCATTAGAACAACGGTAGAAAAAGCATGGATTGCAGCACTGGCAGGTGATCCGGAAAGTGCATTTGGTGGTGTACTTATTTGTAATGCCGAAATTGATGAAGTTACTGCAAATGCCATTAATGAAATATTTTTTGAGGTATTAATTGCTCCGTCATTTAATGAAGATGCTTTACAAATTCTTCAACAAAAGAAAAATAGAATTTTATTGCAATTAAAAAGTCAGCCACAAAAAACGGTACAAACAAAATCGCTTTTAAATGGTGTAATTACACAGGAAACTGATGAAGGTAATTTTACAGAATGGAAAGAAGTTGGCGGCAGAGAAACAACAGAAATTGAAAAGAAATCATTGGCTTTTGCAAATATTCTTTGCAAACATTTAAAAAGTAATGCCATTGCATTGGTAAAAAACAACCAGCTTATTGGTAAAGGTTGTGGACAAACGAGCCGTATTGATGCGTTAAGAAATGCGATTGATAAAGCAAAACAGTTTGGTGCAGTCACAACAGGGGCATCACTTGCAAGCGATGCCTTTTTTCCTTTTGCTGATTGTGTACGCATAGCACACACAGCAGGCATAGATGCATTTATACAACCCGGTGGTTCTGTAAGAGACAAGGACAGTATTGAATATTGCAAAATAAATAATCTTGCAATGGTGATAACAGGCAAAAGACATTTTAAACATTAATTACAGGTATTGTTACAATCAGCAAAAACCAAAGGCTATTTAGCACTTACGGCCACAAGTATTATCTGGGGAACTACATGGGTGGTAAGCAAAATTGGCGTACATGAAATTCCACCTTTGCAACTGGTTTATATAAGACAGTTTGTTGCAGGAATTATTTTTGTGGGGGTTCTTACTTTTTTTAAAAAATTACCATTACCAACTTTAAAGCAATTTCGCTGGCTTTTTATAATGGCTATTATCATGTTTGTTTCTGCAAACGGATTAAGTACTTGGGGTGTACAATACATACCTGCAGGCTTGGGATCTTTAATTGGTGCACTTTACCCTTTATCTGTGGTAATTCTGGAAAAGGTTTTTTTTAAAAGCAAGCCACTTACAGTTGTAACGGTTATTGGATTATTATTAGGAATATCAGGTATAGCTATTGTGTCTTACGAAAATGCTTTTAACCACAATACAACAAATTTTTTATTTGGTGTATTTCTTTCCGTTACTGCTATGCTATCGTGGAGTATTGGAACCATTTTTATAGCAAGAAACAAATTAGATATTAATCCATATTACGGAGTAGGCTGGCAAATGATTTTAAGCAGTATAATCCTTTTTATTATAATGCAAACAACACAACAAGTAATTCCCTTTTTTGATATATCAATAAAAGCATGGGTAGTAATTGGATACCTTGTTTTCTTTGGCTCGTTGTTAGCTTTTATTGCATTTATTTATTCAATGAAAGTTTTACCGACGGCTGTTTCTTCATTGTATGCATACATAAACCCCTTTGTAGCAATGGTTACAGCATATATCGTATTGAATGAAAAGCTGAGTATAAATATTTTGTGGGGTTCACTAGTAACAATAACCGGTGTTTTTCTTGTAAATTATTCTGCAAAAAGGGCAAACAAAATCATTGCTGAAGCTGAAATATAAACTTGACATATAAATCTTTCCATCCTTCAAATTCTTTCGCTGTTCCAAAAAAATTATTATGAAAAATAGTAATCAAGGGTACATTCACTTTTTTACAGGACTGATAAAAATTCATTAGTTCTGTAAAAGATTCCTCAACAGTTAATTTTTGTTCGTAAAAACAGTTAGCATCCATAAAACAAAATGGATGTATGCGAAGGGTTGTTATTTTTTCTGCACTTAAATCATACCAGTAAAATGGAGAAGCTGTTGATGCTCTAAAACCATTAATACTCCCATAACCCATGCTGTAATCGTGGACAATAGCTGTTTTTAATAAACTTTGATAAGTTTCCGGCAATGTAAACTTTATAAAATGCTGTCGAGATGCGTTGATTTTTAAACCTGCAATACTTTCCAATGTATTCTTTTCTTCCATCAATAATACATCGTCATTATAGCTTTGCCAAGATGGGTGAAGACCAATGCTGTATTTGTTTGTATGGGTTTTTATTAGCTCCTGCATAGCTTCATTATCCGGCAAAATATTTTTATCATACAAGCCATTTTTCTGTGCTACCAAAAAAAAATAGCTAGGTCTGAGTTTGTATTCCTTATGCAAGTCGTTCATAAAATCATAACTATCGTAAGGATCTTTTTTACCCTTTAATAGAACTGCAACTCTTTCCAGTGTTGGCGATTTTATAAACCCGCCAACATTTCGAAGCAAACCTTTTTCTTTGTAAGACCATGCAATATCAATATCGTAAGTAGGTAAAAACGAAAATGATGTTGAGTTAAATATAAGATCCGAAAAATGAGTAAGGAGTTTATGTTTAAAGTTTTCAATCCAAATATTTATAAGTGGAAGATGTAAAAAAGCTGATTTAAAGGCCAGAGAATTTTGATGAGCATATCGGCCATACATATCTTTTGCATGTGGTAAATATTCTTCGTATCGGCTTACTAAATAGAAGACTGCTGCAAAAATATCAAAATCCTGTGCGTTGTGCGATGTTACAAACACCCTGCATTTTTCTCCTTTATCAACAACTGTAATATCCTGTTCTTTTAAGCCGGTTTCAAACAAAAGTACATGAGGCTTAATTTGAAATACGGAAGGAAAATCTACATGGCTATAATTAATTTTAGCACCTGAATGCAAGTTAAAATTTTCTTCATCGATTGTAATGCTGTAACTCGTTCCGAGTACTTCTTCAAAAATAAATTTGCAAGTATACTGTAGGCGTGTATTGGATTGCGAAGAAAAGATAAGAAGCATTAGAATAACTTTTTTGTTTTATTATTTAATCTTTATGCTGCTCCCGCCACAATTCATTAAAAGTTTTTTTGCTAAAATTTAAATCGCCTCTGTGTTTCGTCCAGTCCTTAAAAATACCATTTATTACCCTATTTTTTAAAGGACCACTTCCCATATTCATCATACTACGGTTTAGGCTTGCGAATTTCCATAATTTCCATGCGGCTTTTTCGCTAAAACTTGTCAATCCCTCCTCCGCTGCTTCTTTGCGGTTATCTAAAAGTAACTCATGTAAATTAATTTTTACAGCGCAAACCTCAGTGCAATTGCCACACAAAGAAGATGCGTGACTAAGATGTTTAAAGTCATCCATACCCTGCAAATGCGGGGTAATTACACTGCCTATTGGACCGCTGTAAGTTGTGCCATAACTAAAACCACCAATGTTTTTATAAACCGGGCATGCATTTAAACAGGCGCCGCAACGAATGCAGTAAAGGCTTTCCCTCTGTTTTGGATTTGCAAGAATTTTTGTTCGGCCATTGTCCAGCAATATCACATACATTTCTTCGGGTCCATCGGTTTCATTTGCCTGCCTTGGCCCAGCAATAATACTGTTGTAAACGGTAATTTTTTGTCCAGTACCAAACGTACTTAGCAAGGGCCAAAATAAGCCTAGGTCGGTTAGCGAAGGAATTACTTTTTCAATACCTACAATGGCTATATGTGTTTTTGGAAAAGCACAACTTAACCTAGCATTGCCTTCGTTTTCCGTTACTGCAATGGCTCCCACATCTGCAATAATAAAATTTGCCCCCGTTACACCAACTTCTGCCTGCATATATTTTTCACGTAAAATTTCCCTAGCTTTTAGGGTGAGTTGCTCAGGCGTCAAATCTATGGGTGTGCCTAATTTTTCGTGAAATAATTTAGCCACATCTTCTTTGCTTTTGTGCATCGCAGGTGTAACAATATGGTAAGCAGTCTCACCATCTAATTGCTGTATATATTCTCCCAAATCTGTTTCGATACTTTCAATACCGTGTTTTTCCAGATTATCATTTAGGTGAATTTCTTCTGTTACCATGCTCTTGCTTTTCACCAGCATTTTACAGTTTTTTACTTCGCAGATTTTTATAATTTCTGCCATTGCCTGTTCAGCATTTTCTGCCCAAATAACTTTACCGCCACGCTTGGTAAAATTCACTTCAAACATTTCCAGTTGGTGGTCAAGTGTTTCCAGTGCACGCCATTTTGTATTCTTGGCACGTTCTCTTGCCAGGTGTTCGTTAACAAACTGTTCTTTACCCTTTGGTACTACGGCATTGTAGCGACCGATATTAAAATTTATTTTTTTACGGTGCTCTAAGTCAGCAGCCTTTGCTGTACTTTTTTCTATAAATAATTCAGAGGTTTCAGACATGTTATTCTTTTAATCTTAAAGAATTCTATTTCACTACTCCTAATTCTTTTCCCACTTTTATAAAAGCTTCAATGGCTTTATCTAAATGCTGTTGCTCATGCGCAGCACTAAGCTGTACACGAATTCGGGCCTGCCCTTTAGCAACTACCGGAAAGAAAAAACCAATAACATAAATTCCCTCATCCAGCAATTTTGCTGCAAAGTTTTGTGCAATAGTTGCATCGTATAACATGATAGGTACAATAGGATGTTCCCCCGGCTTGATATCAAACCCTGCAGCCGTCATTTTCTCTCTGAAATAAGTGGTATTGTATTCCAGTTTATCTCTAAGTTCTGTTGTTTCGCTCAGCATATCCAGCACGGCAATAGATGCACCTACAATGCTTGGCGCCAGCGTGTTTGAAAATAAATAAGGTCTGCTGCGTTGGCGCAACATTTCAATCACTTCTTTTTTACCACTAGTAAAACCACCACTTGCACCGCCGAGTGCTTTACCCAGTGTTCCTGTAATAATATCAATTCTTCCTACCACATTTCTGTGTTCATGTGCTCCTCTTCCTGTTTTCCCAAGAAAGCCCGATGAATGGCATTCATCAATCATTACAATCGCATCATATTTATCAGCTAGATCACATATTTTATCCAGCTGCGCAATCGTACCATCCATGCTAAATGAGCCATCAGTAACAATTATACGGCTTCTAAGCGCTGCCGATTCTTTCAGTTTAGCTTCCAAATCTTCCATGTTATTGTGGTCATAACGGTAACGCTGTGCCTTGCACAAACGCACACCATCAATTATACTTGCATGGTTTAATGAGTCGCTTATTATTGCATCCTGTTCATTAAATAAAGGTTCAAAAACTCCACCGTTAGCATCAAAAGCAGCGGCATATAAAATGGTATCTTCTGTACCCAAAAAACTTGATAATTTTTGCTCCAGTTCTTTGTGAATATCCTGTGTGCCGCAAATAAAACGTACACTACTCATACCAAAACCTCGCTCATCAATATAATGTTTTGCAGCTTCCAACACTTTTGGGTGTGCAGACAAACCAAGGTAGTTATTTGCACAAAAGTTTAAAACCTGTTTGCCGTTCACGGTTATTTCTGCGCCCTGCTCACTTGTAATTATACGCTCGGTTTTAAATAACCCTGCATCCTTTATTTCGTTTACTTCTACGCCTACACGGCTTGCAAATGCACTATTCATGTAAAATGTTTTAATGAGTACAAAAATAGCCAATTTTATAGCTTAGTTACAAAACTAACATGCTAAAAAAGGAAACATTTAGGGGCTTTCTGTAGTAAAGCTTATTTCAGCATTTGTCCGCTGCCCGCTTACAATCTTTTTGCTCAAAGGCAGCAAAAAGGATTTCCAGTTAAGCAGCGCAGCCCTTCAGCCATCTATCGATTTTCAACATTTCTTAACTCATTTAAAATATATCTAAAGCGCTGTAACTTTTGTTTGCCTGCTGCCGTTAAACTATAAAACGACCAACTTTGCAATAACTTTACCGCTTACTTTTAACCACTGCATGACAGAAAAAGAATATAATGATTGTGTAAAATTATACGCAGATAATGTGTATCGTTTTATTCTTAAAAATCTTCGGAACGAAGAAGATGCGAGAGATGTGGTACAGGGTGCGTATGAAAAAATGTGGATGAGCCGAGAGAAGGTTGATAATGATAAATGCAGAAGTTTTTTATTTACTGTGGCTTACAACAATATGATAGACCACATTCGCAAGAATAAAAGAATTGTATTAAAAGATGAGTTCAACGAAACAGCTTTGGGAAGTGGGGGGCAACAACAAAATGCAAAAAGAATTTTACATGAGGCTTTGAGTAAACTGAGCGAAACACAACGCAGCTTGGTAATGTTGAAAGATTATGAAGGCTATAATTATGCTGAAATAGGCGAAATAACAGGTTTAAATGAAAGCCAGGTAAAAGTTTATTTGCACCGTGCAAGGCTCTTGCTTAGAGAATACATTGTAAAACCGGAAAACGTAATTTAATACACAAACAGAAAAAAGAAATGTTTATCAACCGCAACAATTACGAAACTTTTTTTCTGCTTTATGCAGATGATGAGTTGTGTGCTGCAGAGCGCATTGCGGTTGAGAATTTTATAAAAGCTAATAAAGATCTGAGAGGTGAACTAAACATGATCTTATCAGCAATTTTACCTGCAGATGATTTTACTTTTATTGATAAAGATTTATTGTATCAAAATAGTTTTGTTGATGGAAGCCTGCAGGAAAAACTGTTGTTAAAAATGGACAATGAACTTTCGCCTGAAGAATTATCTACATTAAATAAGATTATTTTAATACAGCCTACAGCAATACAAGAAGAAAATTTGTTGTTGTCTACAAGGCTTACTTCAACAGAAATAGTTACTTGTCCGCAAAAAGAATTATTATTTAAAAGAGAAAAGAATTTTGTTGTGGTTTTTAGCATACTAAGATGGGCTGCAGCAGCTATTTTTATTGGCTTCAGTTTATTTTTTGGATTAAATATTTACAACAAAAAAACTTTACCTGATAATCCTGTTGTAATTAAGGAGAATATTAAAGATGATCAAAACGAAGCCGATATTTTACATACGAAACAAACGGAAAATAGATCATTTATAAAAGCCGATTCCACAATTGCTAGAAAAGAAAGCAAGCAAAAAACAG
Source organism: Ferruginibacter sp. (assembly GCA_025352525.1). Lineage (GTDB taxonomy): Bacteria > Bacteroidota > Bacteroidia > Chitinophagales > Chitinophagaceae > Ferruginibacter. The sequence continues at coordinate 32,290 of JANXTG010000054.1, read as the reverse complement.
TGAATATTATTGCTGCACAAAACTTTGCAGCAAACAAACAAGACAAAACAGAAAAAGAATTTATAGAAAAGACTTTAGTTGTAGATGAAAAAGCATTGGCGTCTACTCAGGAGGTTAAAAAATTAATTTCACCTGCAGATAATATAACTGCACAAAATATTAACCAGCCGCAAATTGCTTCCACAATTAAACTGGAAAAATTGCAGATGGCACTTACAAACGAAAACATCGTTCCGCTTCAAACCTCCTATGCGCAAACAGTTTCATTAACTGATACCAAAACAAACAACAACAAAATATTGTACTTGGATGAAGAAGATGTAAAACGCTCAAAAGTGGGTACGGTATTTAAGCAATTAAAAAGAATGATAGAACGTACTGCAAAAATAAAATCAGCCAACCCAATAAGAATAGCAGGCTTTCAAATTGGAGCCGATTAACCCTACAATTATAACTTTAAAATTTACTCAACATGAAAAAGATTTACCTTCTGGCTTTTCTATGTGCAATAGTTTTAGCATCGAATGCACAAACAAAACCTACAAAAAAAGATACTACTTACAACCCTGCTTACAATGATACAATCAGGATTGGCAGCATTTTAATCATTAAAAAAAATAAAAAAGCAAAGGGCGATACTACAATTATAATTGCAACTAATATCAAAAAGACCAATCCTAAAGTAAGCACAAACTATTTAATTTTTGATATTGGCTTTGCCAACTTTAATGATAAAACCAATTATTCAACTGCAGGTGGCTATGTTGTAAATAAACCGGGTGCGCCTGCTTTTAATGCATCAGATTTAAAATTGAAAGCCGGAAAAAGTATCAACATAAACATCTGGCTTTTTATGCAGAAATATGCTTTGGTAAAAAATAATGTCAGCCTTATTTATGGGTTAGGAATGGAACTAAATAACTATAGTTTCAGGTCTCCCATTAGCTTTAAAGAAAACGGTATCCTCCCTTACAGTGCAGGTCAGCAAACAAATGCACCTTTTGTATTTAGAGATTCCATCAGTTTTTCAAAAAATAAACTTGCTGCAGATTATTTAACCGTGCCTTTAATGCTGAATTTTAGTACAACAAAAAAAACGGGCAAAGGCAACTTCAGCGCCAGCTTCGGTATTAGTGCAGGTTATTTATACAGCCAGCGCAACAAACAAATAAGCAACGAAAGGGGCAAAAAAAGAAATAAGGGTGAGTATGATTTAGAAAGATTTAAAATAAGTTATATAGGAGATATAGGATTAGGCCCCGTAAGTTTATACGGCTCATACAGCCCTAAATCGATATTTGAAAGAAGCCTGGATATTAAGCCTTTTAATATTGGTTTAAGATTTAGCAAATGGTAATCTTTTTATTGTTCTGGTTTAAAGCCTTTTACATTCTTGCAAAAGAAAGTAAAAGGCTTTTTTTATCACAAAGTTTATACTATTTACAATTTTATAACAAATTAGTAATCTACATTCTCTTAAATTTATTTAACAGAATCAGGTGTTCTAAAACTTTTAATTGTAGGTAGAAAAATGAAACTTTATTTTATCCGTTGCATAGTTGCAATATTTTTTGTTGGCGGTCTTTTATCCTTCTCACCAACAGGTGGAACATTTAGATCTGAAACCAAGAAAACCACAAAAACAGCATTCCGCATTCTTACTTCTAATCCCTATTATATTATTATTTCTAAAAAGAATTATGAACTAAAAGTATTTGATAACGAGGGTTGGTATGCAACTTACCCTATTGTATTTGGCAGTAGAGATTTGAGCGATAAAATGCGGGAAGGAGACAGAAAAACACCAACAGGTTCCTTTAAAATAGTAGTAAAGAAAATTCACAATAAATGGGGGCCTGAACTTTTACTTAATTACCCCAACGAAGAAAGCTACCGCAGGTTTAATGACCGAAAAGCAAAAGGTATGTTGCCGGCAAATGCCCGCATAGGTGATGGTATTGCCATACACGCAACAAGGCCCGAAGAGGAATGGACCGTTGATAATTTTTACAACTGGACTGACGGCTGCGTATCAGTAAAATACACTGAAATGAAAGATTTGTACAGCTACATCCCGGTGGGTACGCCGGTTACAATACAACCATAGAATAAAATTCTTTTTTAATGGAATGCAGGGAAGCATCTGCATTGCAAAATCAACCAGCATTTGTTACCCGCTGTCTGTAGTAGTGCCGCAATACTATTATTATACTTTTAGTTTTATAATGCGGCAGCTACTACCGCCCATCGGGGCTATGTTGGGCTGTTAAATATTAATGAACATTTACAGACAATATTTAGCTAATATTTACGCTTCATTTCTGTTACTTTAAAAACAACAAATTCCCATCCCCATAACTCAAAAACCTAAAATCATTTTTTAAGGCATGATCATACATTTTATTCCAGTCATTACCTATTGCTGCGGCAACCAATAACAACAAAGTAGAGCGTGGCTGGTGAAAATTCGTAACCAGCATATTCACCAGGCGAAATTTATAGCCCGGTACTATTAAAATCTGTGTACGGGTAAAGAGCGTTTTTTTATTGTGCAAATTCATCCAATCTGACAAGAAATTTAAAGCTTCCAAAGCTGAAAAATTAACTGTTGCCATTTCATTATCGTATACATCCCATTGCAATATTTCAGGATTGGGTAATGATGGATGATGGTGAACTTTTACACCCATCCAGTATAGAGATTCCAATGTTCTCAGCGATGTGGTTCCCACAGCTGTGATGTTGCCAATATTGTTTTTAAGTTTTTCAATTGTATCAATATCTACATCAATGTATTCGGCATGCATTTCATGCTCCTGCATAGTTTCAGCCTTAACAGGTTTAAAAGTACCTGCGCCAACATGCAGCGTTACAAATGCATTTTCAATATTCTTGTCGGCAAGTTTTTTAAAAATATCTGCTGAAAAATGTAGTCCTGCCGTTGGTGCGGCAACAGATCCATCATGCGCAGCAAAAATAGTTTGATAACGGCTGCTGTCATCGGCATCAGTATTTCTTTTTATATAAGGCGGCAAAGGAACTTTACCTGCAGCTTCAATAATTTCAGCAAAGCAAAAACCTGTTGGCTCCCAAAATAACTCAACAATAAAAGCTTCAGTTATTTTAGCAATTTTCTTTGCGTACAATATTATTTTTTCACCTGATATTTTAATTTCTTTTTGCAGTATTTCATCTTTCCATTTTGCTGCGCCACCTACAAGGCATTTCCATTGCACTTTGTTTGTAGCAGCCATAATGCTGCTGTAATCAACTATGTTACCATGGGGTTCCAGACAAAATATTTCAATAACAGCACCGGTATTTTTGGTAAATTTTATGCGTGCATTTATAACTTTACTGTTGTTAAAAACCAGTAGACTGTTAGCAGGTAAAAAATTATCAATTGCTGAAAACTTCGTTTCTTCAATAACACCGTTTTTATAAACGAGTAATTTAGATGCGTCTCTTTCTGCAAGCGGATGCAACGCAATGCGATCATCGGGCAACAGATAATCATAGTCGTTAACAGATATAGATCTTGGGTTCATTATTTAGAAAGGCTTGTGGAGGCTTATTGTACTGTTTATTTGTAATATTAGCTCAATCTGTTTAATAAATTTTTTGCATTTTAACCCGTTATTGTATTAACAATGGATTTATAATTATAATAGAATCTGAGGCTTTGGTTGTGCTTATTAATTTATTAATTATACTTTAAAATACACAACCCAACCCGCCGAAATGTTATGATCCCTAAAAAGGTAAAATGCTAAATTAAACAGAAACAATTCTCACTACAAAAGGAATTTTATCAAGGTTAGTTTGCGAAAATGTGAATGAAATATACAAAAGGACTTTACAAATAGTTCCTTTGTTAATTGCTAACCGGCTTAATAGCCTCATACAAAACATCCATTATTTTGCTTCTCACATTTAACTTAAGCATAGTATTATTCCCATCGGGATATACTCGGTTGCTAAGGTAAATAAAAACCATTCCCGTTGCAGGATCAGCCCATGCCGAGGTTCCGGTAAAGCCTGTATGTCCGAATGTAAGCGGAGATGAATGTAGGCTAGGGTAAGGTTCTTTTCTGGTAGCATTATCTTTTTCAGGTTTATCAAAACCAAAACCACGCCTGCTGCTGTTGCTGTGATACGCAGTAAATAAATCGACAGTCTGCTTTTTAAAATATTGCTTGCCTTTAAAACTACCGCCATTCAACAGCATCTGCATAATTGCAGCAAGGTCAGAAGCGTTGCTGAACAAACCCGCATGCCCCGCAACTCCCCCCATCATTGCCGCACCAGGGTCATGTACTGTTCCCTGTATCAATTGTGTTCTAAATATCTTTTCATTTTCCGTTGGGGCAATATCTTCTTTCCTGTTACGTAGCAAGGGGTCGTAACCGGTGCTTTGTAGTTGCATAGGTTCATAAAAGTTTTGCAGCACATATTTATCCATGGGCATACCCGTTAACTGCTCCACAACTTTGCCTAGAAAAATATAATCATTATCGCTATAAATGTATTTACCTTTTGGGCCAACAGCACTTGAAAGTATCCTTTTATAAATAGTATCCTTCCATGCGTTTTTCATGTAAAGATTTTCTGTTACAGCAATGCTGAATGAATCGTTTGCGGCAGATGTAAAAACAGCTGATAATGGTTTACCTGTTGTATCCAGCGTTTCTTTATAAAATGGAATGTAGGCCACAAGTCCAGCCTCGTGCAATAAAATATCTTCAATAATTAAATCACTTTTGTTGCTGCCTTTTGTATCAGGCAGGTAATCACCAAGCTTTTTCTTTAAGTCCAGCTTCCCTTCTTCATACAGCTTCATAATGCTTAATGTAGTGGCACATATTTTTGTTACAGATGCAAGGTCATAAACAGTATTTATTGTTACCGGCGTTTTTTTATCATAAGTAAAATTGCCAAAAGCTTTTTCATAAGCAATTTTTCCATCTTTTAAAGCCAACACTACGCAACCAGGCATACCCAATTTGTTGATACCATCCGTTGCTATAGAATCTATTTTGTATAGGACAGTCAGGTTTACTTTATCAGCAGCAAGTTTTTCAAACACAGGCATTGTGGCTGCAGTTTCTAAACCAAAGCCGTATTTTAAATTTTCGCATACAGTTACAGGTAAAGTGCCTTTGTAAAAAAGTTTGCCCTGCAAAAAATCTGCTGCCGTGCCCTGCACGATGTCATCATCTTCGTAACAAACAACCATATTGGCAACATTGCACATATACTTCAACGCATACGCATTACCAAACAAAAATGAAATGCTGTTTTCATTTTGTTGAAGGGTATTTAGCAGATCAAGATTACTTTTTGTAAAACCAAAATTACTGGCTGCATACCTACCAACATTGTGAATACCAATAACTATTTTTTTGTATGATTTTAGTTTACCTAAAAGGTCGCTGTCACCACCATAAAAAATGGCAGCATTAAAATCTTTTTTCATTCTTTTAGCCAGTTCATTCTCCGATGTTATACCAAAGCCTACAAAAGCCACATCAGCTTTTTTTGTATCCCTCAAAGGAAAAAATGAAGCATCTTTTTTTGCAACAAGGGTAATGGCATTTTCTGCTATCATTCTCCGCATTGCAGGAACACCCGCATTTAGATCCGCAGTTAAATTTGCGGTATTTATGGGTTGTAAGTTATTGAGCCCATACGCATATTTTACGGCCAAAACTTTTTTACAATGCATTTCAATATCAGCCCAGCTCAGTAATTTTTTCTTTATTGCCTCTTTGGTTTTTTTAATAGCACCAGGCACATCTCCCGGCAAACAAAGCATATCATTACCCGCTATTAATGATTGTACACTTGCAGCCCCATCAGGATAAAACTTTTTTACGCCCTGCATTTCCAGTGCATCTGTAAAAGTTAAACCCTGATAATTTAATTTGGTGCGCAATAACCCGTTAATATTTTGGGGAGATAAGGAGGTTGCCCTGTTGGCAGTTGTATCAATGGCAGGAATATATAAATGCGCCAGCATCACACTGCCTACTCCCGCTTCAAACATTTTTCTAAACGGATAAAGCTCCAGCGAATCCAGCTGCGCCATGGTTTTATTTATAACCGGCAAATCAAAATGCGAATCTGTTGCCACATCGCCATGCCCCGGAAAATGTTTTGCACAAGCCATCACACCAGCATCCTGCATTCCTTTCATATACTGCACACCAAAGGCCGCAACTTTATATTTGTCTTCGCCAAAACTGCGGTCATTTATTACCGGGTTATTGGGGTTGTTATTAATATCAACAACGGGTGCATAATTTACCTGCAGGCCAATGCGTTTGCATTGTTCCGCAACCAATTGTCCGTATCGATAAACAATGGTTTCATCTTTCATAGCACCCAGCATCATTTGCCTGGGTAATGGAAGCACACTATCTATAAGGCGCATGCCTACACCCCACTCTGCATCTATACACATCAGGATAGGGGTTTTTGCTATACCCTGCAATCTGTTAATAATATCAGCCTGTTTTACTGGGCTCCCCTGAAATACACAGATGCCGCCGATATTGTATTTCTTTATCAAAATCTCCACATCATCATCAAAAAAAGTAACCGTCTTTGTCTTACTGTCTATGGTGGAAAGACGCACTACCATTAGTTGTGCAATGCGCTCATCTTTGGAGAGTTTTTTATACACGCTATCGGCCCAACGCTGTGCAGCAATATTTTTATTTTGTGCAAATAAACCATTAGCTAAAAATAAAGTAATGAAGGCTAAAATTATGCGCTGTATCATGTGCGTAAATATAAGAAAGGATTATGTTAGCATGGAACGAAAAAATTAAGGAATGAAGAAAAATGAATTCAATCTTAAACTCTGTTATCGTCCTGTCATTTTCATATTAGCTTCAGGGTAACGCTCACCAATTATATGTATTTGCGAAGCTGATTTTTCAATCTCCTGTAAATCTTGCGGGCTAAGTGTTATGGAAACTGCACCGTTGTTTTCTGTCAATCTGCTGAGTTTTGTTGTTCCGGGTATTGGCACAATCCAAGGTTTTTGAGCCAGCAGCCATGCCAAGGCAATTTGGGGAGTTGTTGCATTTTTTGTTACAGCCATTTTTTCTAAAACATCAATAAAGCTTTGATTTGATTTTAATGCTTCTGGTGTAAATCGGGGAAGTGTATTGCGAAGATCTGTACTTTTAAAGTTTGTATTTTCATTCATCTTACCGGTTAAAAATCCCCGACCAAGGGGGCTAAAAGGTACAAAACCAATACCCAGTTCTTCAAGTGTAGGAAGTATATCTTTTTCCGGATCTCTTGTCCACAAAGAATATTCACTTTGCAGCGCTGTTACCCGTTGTACTGCATGAGCCTTGCGAATGGTATTTGCCCCAGCTTCTGACATGCCAAAATATTTTACTTTACCTTCTTTGATTAGATCTTTTACCGTACCAGCAACATCCTCAATGGGCACATTTACATCTACCCGATGCTGGTAAAATAAATCGATAGCATCTACCTGTAAACTTTTTAAAGATGCTTCGCAAACTGCTCTTATATGCTCAGGACGACTGTCTAAATCCGTCCATTTGGATGAATCATTTTTAGATGGCGCAAAACCAAATTTTGTTGCAATTACTACCTCTCCTTTAAATGGAGCCAATGCTTCTCCTAAAAGTTCTTCATTTATAAATGGGCCATAAACCTCTGCCGTATCAAAAAAAGTAATGCCCTGCTCCACGGCATTACGAATGAGCTTTATCATTTCGTTTCTTTCCGGTGTAATGCCATATGCATAACTCATGCCCATGCACCCAAGTCCTAGGGCTGAAACTTCTAGGCCGCTGTTTCCTAAAATTCTTTTTATCATAATATTTAAGTTTTTTGTTGAACCATAAAAGCCAAAGACGCAAATAATCACAAAGATATATTTTCAATTACAAAAGCGCAAAGACCAAAATACCAAAGGAATTTTTTAGTTATCAAAACATAATCAACCAAAGTTGCAAAGCAGAATAAGCAATCTATAAAATGTGTGCCGCCAAACATACTCGTGCATTTTCGCTATTGCATATTGCTATCATAAAAAAAACTTGATTAAAAATAAAAACTGGATTTGATGCCATTTTAAAAATCTTAAAGACCTTATCATTAAATTGTGTATTAACCTCTCATTATTTATGGCTGCCCATCTGGAAAGAATTATAAGGATTTACAATCGCTTGAGAAGAGGTCCGGTGACTATAGATGTATTGAGCAAGTGGGCTGCAAATGCAGGAATAGAAGTCGGTACAAGACAATTATACAGAGATATAAACCAGCTAAAAACGCTACAGATTGCAGAAGGTGAAAATGTGGTTGAATTTACAGATGAAAAAAACAGAAAGACCTGGAAGCTTGAATACAAGGCAGAAGCAGGCAAACTAACACCATATGATATAAATTCGTTTTTCTTATTAAAAAATTTTGCACCCTTTGCAGTGCTTGCAGAGAGAAAGCATTCTTTTGAAAAAATTGAAAAGATGTTTTATAAAAACTTTTCAAAAAACGAATATGAAAAATATGTGCAGGCTAATGAACTTTTTTTGCGCCACAGTAATTACAATGAAAACAAATACGGAGCTGCAGAGCATAAACAGATTGAAGATTTAATTTGGGCGCTTCATAACAGCAGGGTCATAGTGATTGAGCAGGACCTTATCAACTCAGCGAATAACAAAATAAATGCTACAGATTTTCCCATTATATTTTATCCGATGGAACTTGTTTTTCACCGTGGGCGTATTGCTATTGCCGGTGTTAATAAACAGGAAAAACTGCTTAACTTTTCAATAGACAAAAATTTTATTTTTACATTAACCAATGAGCCGTTTAACAGAAAAAAATATTTAAAAGAATATACACAAAACTTTAAAAACTTATTCGGTATTTCTGACCCTTTAAACAATAAAATCTATAACATTAAACTTGAGTTTACAGACAGTTTTGGCTCCTCAATGAAAAGTTTTTACTGGCATAATTCAGAAAAATGGACGTTACTAAAAAATGGAAATTACATGTTGCATCTACAATGCAGTATTGGACGGGAGCTTGTAGGATTTATTGCGGGTGGGCTTGATAAAATAAAAATTCACCAGCCTAAAATTTTGAAGGATTTAATGATAAAAAAGTTTACGCAATCTGCATTGGTAAATGAAAAAAACTTGGGAGTTAATGAGCAGCTTGCAAATGAAGACTACTGATTACTGCCCAAGTTACCCCTAGTTAAGTGAGTTTAAAGAGTTGCTATGTATTTATTTAAACAAAGTATTTTACAATATCCATAAATACAAACTGCTCTTTTTTATTATTATCTTTTAGTGAAAATGATGAATGTCCTTTTAAGAATTTATTATTTTTTATTGGTAAACATTTTATAGAAATAATTAATATAAATATTATTAATATTGAAAAAGAAATTAGCACCAGGGAGTTTATCTTTTTCATAAATTTTTATTTAAACTTTTAAATTGTCCAGGCTTTGGGTTACAAACTAAGAATATAAAATAAAAGATAAGTTATGTCACCATATGACAAACAGCTTTACTAAAGCATTGCCAACGTAATTCCAGCGGCGGCTACAAAAGCACAAATTAAAAAGTAAAGGGAGGGTTTTGATTTTTTGAAAATGTACACATCTATTGCATACATAAAAAGTGGCAGGGTTGCCAGTATAATCTGAAATACAGATACAGAAATATGAAAAGATGAATAGAGCCACAGGTAAGCAGCACCAATGGTTTGAGCTAAAACTCCTATAAAAACAACTGTATAAAATAAATAGTTTTTTGGTAAAAGATTTTTGTTTTTATAATTGAAAATAAATGGAGGTAACAATAGTATAAATGCAACAAATAATCGTAGCCAGATAGCTAATAAAAAAGGCAAATCACCTACTCCTTTAATAGTACAAATAATAGTAAACGAAATACATATTATGGTTGCAACTCCGCTATAAATTCCTTTAAAGTTTTGATTTTGCAAATTAATATTACTTTGCTTTAGCAGAAAAAATACAATTGTAATTAATGCAAGTAAAATACCTGCCCACTGATGTGCTGCAAGTTTATCATTTAAAAAAAAATAACTTAATACAATAGTAAGTGCAGTAATGGCAGGAGATAAAAGACTGTTCAATTTTTCGCCTGACTCCCGTATGTGCATCAGCGAAAAATAATTTCCCAATACAAAACCCATCAATGCGGCTGTTCCCAACCAAAACCAGTTCTTTTGGGTGGGCAATGTAAATATTTCGTCAAAGCCAATCTTATTTACAAAAAGTAGTATAGGTAAAATCAGTAATAACCCAAAAAAGATTTCTAGCATTACAACAGTAAGCAGCGAGGTTTGCTTTGCCGCATAACCGAAACTGTAGATGCCAATTATTAATAAAATTATTACGCCGTATGCAGCTAAATATCCCATAGGTTTTGTAATTCGATGAAAAAGCAAAACCTATACTGAATCTGCAATTTAGATTTCTTTTAAAGTATTTTTATTAGGGAAGATATTTTAAAAACCTAAATCAATTTTGCGATATTATTGAAAGTAATTTTTCCAGGTTGTTTAACGTCATTGTATACCTATTTTCAAAGCCTTTTTTAATCATCATTTTTAGAACACATCACAAACTAATTTAAATTGGCTGCAAATTCTCTATTTATCAAAAGCAGTTTGCGACTTTGTAAGTCGTAAAATCAAACCGTAAATTGGTATTCATTTTTTTGCTTTTTAATTTTTGAACACACATTTTAAAATAAAGTTGAGTCTTATTAAATTTTTTTATTAAATACCCGCTACTGTCATATGAAAAATTGACTACATATTATGACCGTAAGTAATAATTTTTGAAAGTTTCCACTGTCCATCTTTTTGTTCCCAAATATGAAGAAATTTAAAAGTTGCACATTCTAACTTATTGTTTTCCGTATGGCAAAAAGTATGTTGGCCTGTTTCAATGGCGCCATAATTTTTAATTGGATAAACTTCAATACTTTGAAGGATTGGTGTTCTTGTTAATGTATATTCCTCTTTAAAAAGGCCTGCAAATGCTTCAATCGTTTGGTCATAATTTCTCAAACCGGTATTATCCTGGTAAACTTCAAGTTTGTTTGTAAAAAAAGATTTTAAGCCATCTATATTTTTAGCATTAAAAGCAACAAATAATAAACTATCCTGTTTTATAATTATTTCGTAAAGCAATTTATCTTCGGCAATATAATTAGGTTTTGGTACTCGGCTTTGTATATTTTTTGAAGTAGTACAAGAAAATATTAATAGGATTAAAATACTCAAAGGACAGACACAAAATGTGATTTTTAATTTCATTTACTAAAAGTTTTCTTTTGATATAATGCATGCACTTCTTAGCATACCATTCCTCAATGTTCGCCATCGTTGGTTTTTGTCAGAACGAACACATCGCTATTAGTTCAACCATACAGCATAAAAATATCTTTTATATCCGCGAAGAATAACAAACTGATATTGACAATCTAAATCAGTTTTTAACAATTTACATTTCCCTGTTACAGGATTAAATGATTATAATCTATTTTGTAATTTACCAATTCAACACAATAAATTTTCACACCAAAAGAATCTCTTTGCTAAAATTCATATTTTGTATTGCAGTCAAACTTAATTAAAAAATGGCACTCTATATAAGTAGCGCAAACGCCTCTTTGTTTAAATCAGGTATTAAATTATCATCCCCCAGTGGTCTTCACCAACTCCATAACATTTGATGAATTAAAAAGCTAATTTATTGGCGTGCTGTTGTTTTATAAATTTTTAAAAATTAAAGTATCACTGCTTTTTTAACTGCTGTATTTTTTCAACACCTTCCGATGTGTATTATACGTCTATAGCTTTACATTTTTGAGGAAAAACTCAAAACAGATGAAAGAAAAAATGCTTGACAGATTTAAGTTTTCGGATGAACTAAAAGAGAAACTGGTGATGCTGGTGGTTTATCAAAATCGTCCTCTCAAAGAACTATTTAGACAGTATGGATTATCCAATGCTCATATATTGGCAAATTGGGTGAGCGCAAACAAAAGAACACTTAAAAAAGGAGCTATAATCTTGCCTCCAATGCTACCAAAAAACAAAAAAGACACCCCGACTTTGAAAAAAAGGATTAAACAGCTTGAAAAATCTTTGATGAAAGCCAATGTCATGATCTACGGTCTCAATGCAATGATTGACTATGCAGAAAAAAAATTAAAAGTTCCCGTAAGAAAAAAGCAGGGCACCAAACAATAATGCTGATTAAAGAAAAGCATATTAAAAGGATGTGCGTCGAGCCTCTTTGTAGATTGTTTGGTAAATCCCGTCAAGCCTTTTACCATCGAAAGCGCTCTTTTTTAGAGAAAGAGCAACAAGAACTAATTGTGTTGGAACTTGTAGCTCAGGTCAGAAGAGAACTTCCTGGTTTGGGAGGTCACAAGTTGTACAAATGTATTTATCAACCCTTACGAACTAATGGTATAAAAATAGGGCGTGATAAATTGTTTACTATCCTACTTAATCATAAAATACTAATAGATAGAAAAAGGAGAAATCCCAAAACAACTCAATCCAATCACTAGTTCAGGCGGTATCCTAATTTGAAAAAAAAATTGAAGATAGCTCAATCAGAACAACTATGGGTAGCGGACATTACATACATTAGTGTGGAGTACGATTTCAATTATTTATCGCTTATTATTGATGCGTATTCAAAAAAAGTAAGGGATATTGTCTTCATCCATACTTGAGTAATGATGGATGTATAGAAGCTCTTAAGATGGCACTATCGAACAAGACATTGCCTACAAACCTTATACATCATTCCGACAGAGGCGTTCGGTACTGCAGTTATGATTATGTTTCTTTATTAAAAGAGCACAGTATCTTAATAAGCATGACAGAAAGTGGGGAAGGATACGACAACCAAATTGCTGAAAGGATTAATGGTATATTGAAAACTGAATTCAATCTTCATCAAATTTATAAATCACGAACAGATGCACTGCTTGCTGTTAAGCGAAGCATTAATGCCTACAATAATTTTAGGCCGCATATGAGTTGTGATTTTCTGACACCTGTTGAGGCACATACAACAGATCAGGTGTTAGTAAAGAGATGGAAAAACAGTCGTAAAAGTGCATCAAAAACAAAAAAGCAAACTGCTTTTCATCAACAACAAGAATTGTACAATAAAATTTAATTTAAAGTCCTATTTTGTATAAAATCAATTATTAAACAACCTTTAAAAACTGTACAGTAAACCCGGTACGATACCTTCAGTAAACATATTTTAGGACAAGTCACTCTTCATTTACATAATAATAGGTCCCAAGATTAAGAACCTTTAAATGCTTTAATTCAAATAATCGACCTAATTCATGATTAAGGTCATCTGTCAAACCTCAATTACCCAAGTCAAAAATGGGTTCTTTGTTTGTAAAATTTATTTCCATTAATTCTAAAGTAATGTTTCTGTGTGTATATTAGGAAGTTTCAATTTCTAAAATTTTAGTGTAGTTAATTTAATTGTCGTATCGTAAATATGCCAGTCATTATTTGGTGTACCCGCTTTGCTTCTTCATTCTTCCCGTTCTATTATACCATGGATTAAAAAATATTATATATGCATTAAAAACTAACCAGCCTACGGTAGCCAGTGTTATCAGCAATAGTATTTTTTTTACATAGCCATTTATATCCAGCAGTTTTGCCAAAAACTTTGAAAAAAGACCCAATACAAATGTGGCTATTACAAAGGCTACTGCGCCATATTTAATGGAGATATTTTCATCCCATTTATTTATAACAAATTTTATCGCAAAAAATAATGCTGCTAAACCCAATACTTTTAAAAACCACTCGAGTGCTTTGTATTTTTTTACTAATTTAAATGGTACGCTGCAACTTATTCTTAACTGATCAATCAGTGGTTGTTTTTTATCAGGCTCCGTGCAACATTCTTCTACCTGTAAAAAGTTCCAGTTGTTTTTATAAATATTTACGTCTGCTTTAAAAGCTGTCATCGTTTGTCTGTAGCCGCTATACATAAGCGCAAAAGCCTCTATGTCGTTAAAAGAATCTAAATCTGTTCTTACTTCACTCAACAATTTTTGTACATTTTTCATAATGCCATATTCAAGCAGATCATCGTCTTTTTTTATCTGGTGCTGAAATATTTTTCGCTCTTCATCATCACAGTTTATCCAGCTTAGAGGTTCCTGAGGTAACTCTTTTTTAAGGTGCATTATTTTTAAATCAGTAATAATAGAAGAATATTTTCTTGCTTCTAAATCCTGTAACTGGGTTTCTCTCACACGTTCCTGTACTACATTATCTACCCTGTAAAACAATGAAAATTCGTTGGCCGTTGTTTTTGAATTATCCGGTAATTGTGAACTGCCATCGCATATATAAATACAATCACATTCCTGCTCTAAAATAGATGCAATACCCTGGTTATCGTGCACGCCGCCATCTACCAATTCTACATCAATACCCGGATACAATTTTTTAAGGACCAATGGTTCAAACATTACCGGCACGCAGGAGGAGGCCGCCACAGCATTGCCTATAGGAAAAGCTGTGTATCCTTCCGGTGCATCTTTATAATACATTCTTCTCAGCCGTTCTTTTACATCATAATCTTTAGATAAATAAGTAGGTGGCTCGCCCATCCAGCTTGCTGTAAACTGCCAGTTGTGCCCGGTATTTAAACAGGTAGCATTTAAAATTATTTGCGGTATTTTACTGGTGCGTTCACAGTTTTGCTGGCTAATGCTAAAGTCCGGAGCATCCTTTGGCTTTATCATTAAGTCACTCATAAAAAGATCCGTTCTTTTTTCTGTTTTATCTTTATTAAACAACGGCAAATAAAAAAGTTTTTCGTACAAAGAACCAAGGCGGTAAGAGCGTGAATATTTTGAACTGTATATCATTTTCAGATTATCAAAAACATTTGTAAAAATCTGCATGCGCAAATTTGTTTGCACGGCTTTTAAAAAATCAACTTCTATTTCTTTTATAATTTTTATATAATCTTCTTTGGTTATTTCACTTTCCGATTTCTCTTCCAGTAATCTTTTTAAATGCAGGTAATAATATGCACCAATGATGGAGCCGCCCGATACACAGGATATTATTTCAACATCTCTCAACTCATCTATTTCTGAAAGCGCAGCCAATACACCAATTTGAAACAGGGAGGCCCTGAATCCACCTCCCGAAAGCGCCAGCCCTTTTTTCTGTACACTTTTTTCTACAAATCCAATGGTGCTGTTGTTTTCATATCTTTTACTGTCCAATGCCCGCAAACAAGTGTACTGCGTTTCTTTATCTAAGTCTTCTGCAATAAAAGTATTGCCATTACTGCCCGAATAATTTTTTTCCAGGTTTTGAAAATGTGCAATTTCATTTAACTGTTGTGCAAATAATTTTAATTTACAGTTAATGGTTTGTTTTGCAATAAATTTTTCTATAAAAAATAATGCCTGTTTGTATTTTCTTAATCCAAAAAATGCTTCCGCCAAAGTTGTGTATTGCCAGTCACTTGTTACATCCATTTTAAATTCAGGTTGGTCCGCATTTATATCATTTATGTAAGCCTCTACAATTTTTTTCCTTGCATTTTGTGCATTGTTGTATCTTAAAATTGTCTCTTCGCTTACTGCATCAAAGCTGGTAAAATGTTCTAAAAACTGTGCAACAATTAATTCAGATATATAGGCATAATTAGTGGCGGTGTACCCAAGATCAGTGTCGGCGTTTGTTACAATATTTTGTGTCCAAAGATTGTAGCCTTTTTTATAAAAGCTTAATGAGGTGTAAAGATTTTGAATTTGGTGATCAAACTTCCATTTGTATTTATAAATGGCGCCGGCCAATCCAACTGTTTCGCAACTTGTAGTTGTATCTAATGCACAATCTGACCGTAATATGTTTATGGCTTTATCGTATTTAAAATAAGAGGAGAGCGAAGTATCTTTATAAATATTTCTTACCAGCTCCTGGTATACCTCTTCTGTAATTTGTTGTCCCTGTTCTTCCAGTCCTCCCAGGTATTTATTTACCACTTCTGCCGCATAACCAAACTGGTTAATGCTTTCTAAGCTTTGATAGAGTTCCAGTATTTTATCATTGTTATAAGCAGCACCTCTCAAATAGATTTTAGCCTCATCTATTAAAGAAAACTTTTTATTTTCGCTGGCCATAAAGTATAATTAAGGTTAGTTAATGGTATATTTTTATAGTTTTCAGGGCGGGGATGAGGACAGGATATTTATCGTTTATCTTTAAGTATTTCTTAAGGTGTAAGAAAAATCATTTTGTCTATGAGTAATAAACACTAACGCTTCAATAACACCGGGGATTGTGCGGAAGCCGTAACAAAATCAGTATAAAATAATTCCAACTATTTTTTTCAGTTTAGAAATTTATTTCATCTGTTAAATATATGAATAAAAAATAAATGTGAGAGTAGATTTTTATAAACTTATGAAAAGAAATGTACGTTTAAAATTTTTTAAGATTTCTTAATCCCGTATTAAAAACTATTGAATTATTAATCATTTTCTTTCTTTTTTGGAATGATAGGTTTAAGGTTAGAAAATAATTATTCTGCTAACTGTAAATATTTTATAAAAAATAAAGTTTTTATAAAAGCATCTATTCAAAAACTATTAGCCTTTAAAAATATTTTGACAGGCATGTTAGTAAATTCAAATTTTTATTATAGAAACTGATTTAAAATACTATATTTTATAAATTATAGGAAATGCAGTTGGTGATTTTTGTGAAATGATAAAACAGCATAAAAAAATTATTCCCTTACAGCATGCACCATCATATTTCTTAACTGCTGCTGATCTATAATAAGAACATATTGTATATGCAACGCATCCCACATGCCATAAATAGTAACTCCATTTTCTTTGTAGATTTTTTAAGGAGAGTTATATCTCCTTAAATGTTTTTTACTCGATATAACAAAAATGCTATCAGCAGCTATGCCATAATGGTGTATACTTTTTTTTTAAATTTTGCTTGCACCATTAGTATAGTGCACCATTTGCAAGCGGTTACTACGGTATGTTTCAGTAAACGCAATTTCCTAATTGGAATATATTTTTTGATATTGTTTTATGCATATCCTGATTTTAGCCAAAAAATCTGGCAATAGTAATTCCTGATCATAAAAGGTGTAGAAGAATTAAATTCATTTTTTTTAAAAGTATATATTAGTAAATAGCACAATTTTTCATTACGTTACATTATTCAAATAGAATTTTAATTCTAATTGTCAATTTTATACTACCTCCTTACTATAACTTATAAAAATCATCACATTATTTGCATAGTTTTGCGCAGCTGGTCCGCTGCCATTATAGGCTTTAATAGTCTTATACATATCCTTATTGCGTTCCCATTTTTCAATTAGTTCACTCATAACCTTTTTTAGGCATTCATCGTAGTTGTACCATTTTTTTTGTAAAAAAAATGATTTATCAATTTCTATATGCTGCAAATCGTACTGGTAAATGCCATAGCCTTTGTAAACCCATGGGGCCGCACCTAATCCACGTTGTTTTCTGCTTCTATTGGCTTCGCTTATCAATAAATTGCTAAGGTCGTTGCCATACTTTTCTTGAAAGGCCGCAGTGTTTTTAGGGAAGGCACTGCGCTTTGTACCCGGGAAATCGCCGCTTGCATCAAATACACATAATCCTAATATTTCTTCCGGCGTTTTTTTACTTATCCAACTCATCCATACATAGGCTGTTTCCTGACAGGCAATCCCACATAAAATATCAATGTTAAAAGGAGTTAAGTTGGTTGCCTTTTTCATTTCATTAGAAAAATTATCTTTCATCCATCTGATGCATTTTAATGCTTGCAATTTGGAAATCGGTAATGGCATATTTATTATTTAAATGATAAACAATTACAAATTCTTAATGAGTTTTTAAATACAATTATTATTCTAATTATCTAAAAAAAGTCTATGGAAAATACTGTTCTCTGTTTTAGAATACCAAAACGATAAACACTAAGATTTTATAATTTCTAAATCAGCTTAAAATGCCTCCTAATATATTGCTTAAGGCAAAGAGTTTTGGAATGTCAGATAATATTTGTACATAGTATTAATGGAATTAATAATATGTACAAATATTATAATAAAATATGATATAAAAAGGAATTTTTACACCTTTTTTTAATTTATTTTAGGGATTTATTTACAAAGTTTTATAAAAATGCTCTTTACTTTCCAGAGAGGGGTAATGCTTAGTTTTGTAAATTATAGGAGTAAAGCGAGTTTTAATTTTTATTTTTTGACCTTTATAAAATAAATTTACAATTACAAATTAGGCATATTATTAAACATAACAGTCAGGTATTCCTATTTTCCCGATTGGAATTAATACAATAATTATTTGTTCAGAAAATTCTTTATTCGTCCGATAATTCTTTATTTCCGTCTAAAAACTTTGGTGAAATCCGACAAAACTTTACTGCTGTCCGGCAAAATTTTAGCACCTTCAAACAAAACTTTAATGGGGTCCGACTAAACTTAATAGATAATATAAATAATTAATTTATTTATACTGATAAATCAACATATTATTTATAAAACCAAATTAATTATGACAGACAAGGTAAATTTTGCTACAAAAAGCTTTATAGGCATTTCTTAAGCCAAATTGCTGGCTTTTTCTGATGACATTATTACCATATTTATAGGTAAAGCCAACTTTCCTAATGCTAAAGCCTTGCTGGCAACACTTGTAAATGCACAGGCAGATTATGCTGCGACATTATCACTGTCTAAAGATGTAATAGTTAGTTATGGTGCTAAATTAGGCGAATGTATGAAGCTCTAAAAGGCAACAAAGGACTGGTGTTTGCGTACAGCGTTTCAACTGCAAATAATGGATTGGCTGAAAGTGCCACCTGCACAAGCCTCCCATGCAGCACTACACAATGCACGCAAGAGCCTTAATGTGCCATAAAGTTCCCTCGAGCGCCCGCTTGTTCCATGCAGCGCCTTGCAGTTCCCATCAAATTTTGTAAATGTATTTTTGGCATTGCAATCATCCACTTTTATTCATCAAATTGCTAACAATAACATTACCCCAGTGCCAAGATGCCACGGATAATTCCTGCTACGCTTAACAAAGTTGCGGCAGGGGTTTCCTATCCCTTTTTCTTTAAATGATAAAATGAAAGCCATCATCGAAATTCATCAATAAAATATGTCCTATTAGCACGAGAGAGGCAAAAGAAGTAAACGCAATTTGTAATTATTTATAATCCCCAATCCTAATAACATCATTGCAATTTTCATATTCTGTTTTATCATTGCTGCTCACAATAATCAGGCGGTTTGCAGTATGTTTTGCCCATAAATTTTTGTACACTTCAATACCCTCTTCATCAAGGTTGGTAGTGGGCTCATCCAGCAGTAACACAGTTGTATCACTAAAAAATGCCTGCGCAAGTTTTAGTCGCTGCTTCATGCCACTACTGTAATAGCGTATTTGTTTATCAGCCGCCTTTTGAAGTCCAACTGCTTGAAGCATCTCCGCAAAGGCTGTAGTAAAAGGTTTAAAATTATTGTGGAATGTAAAAAATTCAGTAGCTGTCATCTCTTCTACAAGATCTAAATAAGGCGCAGCAAAAGCAATTTGTTTGTAAGCATTTTCACCAACCGCAATTTGATTTGGTTGTGTTGAATGATATTCAATTTTTCCTTCGCTGTGTAATGTGGCGCCGGCAATAATCTGTAAAAGTGTTGATTTGCCCGAACCATTTGTTCCGGTAATGGCATATGATTTTCCCTGCAAAAACTCGTAATCCAGTTTTCTGAAAATCCATTCCCGGTTAAATCTTTTTCCGGTATTGTTAAGCTGAATATTCAAAATAAATTAATCTTCAAAGTTGCTGCCTTTTAAGCGACGCTTAATAATTCCTCTGCCGCTATCTCTTATAAATGTAACAATCTCATCCCGTTCATTTGTGGCAGGAATTTCTTCTTCAATATAATTTAAAGCCTGTGTGGTATTTAGGCCTTTATTGTAAATAATTCTGTAGATGTTTAATATTTCATTGATGCTGTCCAGAGAAAATCCTCTTCTTTTTAATCCAACAGAATTTACACCTGCATAGCTGATCGGTTCATGTCCTGCTTTTATAAATGGGGGCACATCTTTTCTAATTAAGGAACCACCGCTTATAATTACATGCTGTCCCACTTTTACAAACTGGTGCACAGCGCACATTCCACCAAGTATAGAATAATCGCCAAGTTCAACATGACCTGCAAGCTGTGTATTATTGCTCATTATACAATGGTTGCCCACAACACAATCATGTGCTATGTGGCAATACGCCATTATTAAACAGTTGCTGCCAACCTTGGTTGTCCATGTGGCTTTGCTACCTCTATTTATGGTTACAAATTCTCTGATGGTTGTGTTGTCGCCAATTTCCACAGTTGTATCTTCTCCGCCATATTTTAAATCCTGTGGTATAGCAGAAATAACTGCGCCAGGAAAAATGCGGCAATTGCTGCCAATTCTTGCGCCATCCATAATGGTTACATTACTGCCTATCCAGGTGCCTTCACCAATTTCAACATTTGAATGTATTACACTAAATGGATCAACCTTTACGTTGGTAGCCAATTTTGCGTGTGGATGTATGTATGTATGTGGGTGTATCATTTGGTTAATGTGATCATGAATAAATATGCATTTGTGCAAATATGCAATAATTCGTGTTTTGTATTTTTCTCATTTGCGTATTTGCAAATTGGCAAATGAAATTAGTTTCTCCTCACTACCTGTGCAGTAAATTCTCCTTCAGTACAGAGTTTATTGCCTACGTAAACGCTGCCTCTCATAGTACATATTCCCCTGCGTATTGGTTCTATCAATTCCATTTTTAAAATCATAGTATCTCCAGGTACAACTTTTACTTTAAACTTACAGTTATCTACTTTTACAAAATACGTATCATAAACGCCTTCCGGCATTGATTTTATACAAAGAATGCCGCCCGTTTGTGCAAGGGCTTCTATCTGTAAAACGCCTGGCATCACTGGGTTTCCCGGAAAATGTCCCTGAAAAAAGAATTCGTTGAAGGTTACATTTTTAATACCGATGACTTCTTTTTCGTTGAGTCTTAAAATCTTATCTACCAACAAAAAAGGATATCGGTGTGGTAATATTTTTTCTATTTCATCTAATGCATACAATGGTGGGACAGAAGAATCGTAAAAAGGAACATTTACATTTTTACCCATTTTTTTAAAATGCTGTTTCAGCACTTTTGCAAGACCAACGTTGCTACTGTGCCCCGGTCTGTTAGCCATTATGTGCGCCTTTATTGGATAACCACTCAATGCAAGATCTCCAACTACATCAAGTAATTTATGGCGGGCAGGCTCATTATTAAAACGTAGTTCCAGGTTATTTAAATAACCTTCTTTCAATACTTCTATATGGTCTTTGCCAAAAGCTTTTGCCAGCCTTTGCATGGCTTCTGGGGTTATAGGTTTATCAACAACTACAATTGCGTTATTAATGTCTCCACCTTTTATAAGATTGTGTTCCAACAGAGCTTCAAGCTCATGCAAAAAACAAAAAGTACGGCACGGAGCAATTTCTTGATTAAAATCTTTGATATGCTTTAAGTCTGCGTGTTGAGTACCAAGTACAGGGGAATTAAAATCTATTAAAGCAGTAACACGGTATTCATTGGCAGGTACTGCAGTAAATTCTGCATTTTTTTCTTCGTCAAAATAAGAGATAGGCTCGTCAAGCGAATACCATATCTTGATTGCATCCTGTTCTGCAACGCCTACGGCTTCAATTAATTCAGTAAAAGGTTTACTGCTGCCATCTGTTATTGGTATTTCAGGCCCGCTCACTTCAATTAAACAATTATCAACGCCCATACCAACGAGTGCCGCTAAAATATGTTCTACAGTAGAGATTTTTACGTCCCCTTTTTCTAAAGTTGTACCACGGCTTGTATCTGTAACTAAGTCGCAGTCTGCTTTAATAGCTGCTGTGCTTTCAGGCAAGTCTGTTCTTTTAAACTGGAAACCAAAATTGGGTGGAGCAGGTTTCAGCGTCATATCAGCCATTATACCTGTGTGTAATCCATTACCAGATATTGTACCGGCAGATGCAAGCGTATGTTGCTTATTCTCATTAAAAAGTATTTCCATGCCTTGGGTTTTCCGTTTGGCGCAAAGATATTTTAAATTTTATATCAAAAGATTGTTAAATAAATATGGCAATTAAAGATAACAGAGCTGTAATAAAACTTGTTTAAATGCATTTAATGGAAATCGAATTTGAAATAATCAAAATAAAATAAATTAGTTTTCTAGCTTTTTGATGGATTCCTCCACTTCTTTTAGACGCTTTTCAAATTCAGGTAATTTTCTCACTAATGCTTGGCTGCGCATGGAGGCCGTATAATCATAAGCCGGTGTGCCCGTCACTGCTGTGTTGGGTGTTTTCATAGATTTACTTACACCGCTTTGGCCGTTTATTTTGCTGCCGTCAGCAATAGTTAAATGTCCTGCAATGCCTGCCTGCCCACCTATCATAACATTATTACCAATTTTTGTGCTGCCGCTAATTCCTGTTAGTGCGGCTATTACGCTGTTACTTCCAATTTCTACATTGTGTGCTATCTGTAATAAATTATCAAGTTTGGCACCTTCTCTAATAATTGTGCTGCCAATTGTTGCCCTGTCAATAGTTACATTGCTTCCTATTTCAACATTGTTTTCAATAATTACATTTCCTGTCTGAGGAACTTTTTTAAAACTGCCATCAATTTGTGGTGCAAAACCAAACCCATCCCCTCCAATTACAGTACCTGCATGAATAACTACGTTTTTACCAATTATACAATCATGGTAAATTTTTACACCCGGGTGTATTACAGTATCATCATCAATAAATACATTGTTTCCTATATAAGCATTTGGATAAATTTTTACACCGTTACCTATCACAACGTTTTCTCCCAAGTAAGCAAATGCCCCAATATAAATTCCATTTCCTTTTTTTACACTTGCATGAATGTAAACCGGTTCCTGTATTCCAACAAGTTGCTGTTGTTTAAGTTTTTGATATTCGCTTAACAACAAAGCGAAAGCACTATAAGCATCAGGAACTTTAATAAGCGTTGCAGCTATTTCTTCTTTTACAACCTGCGAATTATTAATGATGATAATATTGGCAGATGTACTGTATAAATATTCTTCATATTTAGGATTTGCAAGAAAAGCAAGCTGTCCTTTAACAGCTTCTTCAATTTTACCAAAAGAAGAAACTGTTTCGTTAGGGTTTCCTTCTACGGATCCTCCTACAATGTGTGCTATCTGTGCTGCGCTAAATTCCATTTATAAATGTAGTTTTATTAAAAGCCTGGATAACAAATGTAATATTTTTTAATATTGCCACGAAGGCTTTCATTTATAAGCGCATCATCAACCTCTGATATATCTTTTACCTCGCCGTTTTTAAATAATATTTTTATCTTTTGCTCTTCAAAATTATATGTCGTGCTGCTGGCTTCTCCTGTAAAAACTAGCCACTCAGCTTCCTGCATGGTTAGCCCTAAAATACTTGCAGCAATTTCTTTTCTTACCTGTACAGTTTCTAAATCAACCGGAAACGAACTGTATTTTACTTTAAGTAATTCCCGATCAATAATCCCTCTGCATAACATTGACAGTATTTTGTCTGAATGGCTGCACCAGCTTTTTATTGCCATTAAAACATCTGTATCATCAATACTGCAAAACTGGTCTAAAGTAATATTCTGCATAGGCTCATTTATAAAACTGTTCAGCGGCTGCTGGCATTGTGCCGAAATATATTTTGCTCTTTTAATAATGCGCTGCAACATCTGCTCAGCACTTAAAACAGTTTTATGCAAATAAACCTGCCTGTACATAAGCCTGCGGGCAATTAAAAATTTCTCAATGGAATAAATTCCTTTTTCTTCCACCATTAATTCGCCATCCTTTACCGTTATCATTTTTAAGATACGGTCGTACGCAACATAGCCTTCTATAACACCGCTAAAAAAACTGTCACGGGTTAAGTAATCCATGCGGTCTACATCCAATTGACCACTTACCAATTGATGAAGAAATTTTTTGTGATAACTGCCGTTAAATATTTCCAGGGCTATCTGTAATTTCCCCTCAAACTTATTGTTGAGAGCTTGAATAATAAGCAGAGATATTTTTTCATGATGCACACCTTCGGCTAAAACCTGCTCCAAAGCATGAGAGTATGGACCATGACCTACATCATGTAAAAGAATAGCAATTTTTGCAGCATGCTGTTCCTGTTCCGTTATTTCAATGCCTTTGCGGGTGAGTTCCTGCAATGCAATCGTCATAAGATGATATGCACCGAGGGAATGATGTAACCTTGTATGCACAGCTCCCGGATAAACCAAATGCGCCATAGCCATTTGTTGTATGCGGCGCAGGCGCTGGTAATAAGGATGTGCAATTATGCTAAAAACAAGTTCATCATCGATTGTTATAAAACCGTAAACAGGATCATTAATTATTTTGTGAAAAGCCATGGATTAATTTTAAAAATATTATGTTAGGCATGCAAATAAAAGCATTATATCTTATGCCAAACTTAACCTAATTGACTTTTTACTAAAATGAAATATTCAAATGATGATAATTCTATTTTAATCAACATCAACTTCGCAATAAATTGAGTAAGGGGAATATGGCAGACAATTATAACATGGTTATCGAATTTTACAGAAGCAAAATAAATTCAATACCATGCCACTGGCTACTGATTGAACTCCTGCCAAAAATTCCATACGCACTTGATTTGCTTATTTAATTTACTAACAGCAAATCAATAAACCAAAGTATCTAATAGAAATAATTTTGTAAAGTTTTTTTAATGGCGACCAAGAGTTTATAAAATATTTAGCTTTGTAGAGTTACTTGGCAAAGGACTAATTATGCTGTGCAAAAAAGGATTTTCATTTAATTAAAGTCCACCTTTCAAGTTATTTACACAAGAAAATTTACATTATAAAGACTCCTTGAATTTTGCCTATGATTAAAAATTAAATAGGTCAATTAAATAGTATCCTCAGACCAAAAATTTAAAGTAAAAGTTACTTTGTACCATTTGCTTTTATCATAATCAATTTTCGTTGTCGCTGCTTTATTTGAAAATAAACATTTGCTTCTTCGTTGTTTGAGACATCTGCGGTGAATGCAATTTGTACGGGTCTAAACACATCATCGAAAGCCTGCGGATTTAAAGATACAATGTATTTGCCTGCAGGAACGCCAATACTAAAATTGCCGTTGGCATCACTAAGTGTTGTAAACTTATCCCCTGTAGAATCTGTTACTATAACCTTTAAATAATCTGATGAAAATTTTTGGCGGCTTAGAGAATCCAGTATTACAGTAATATTTCCCTTAATTGTTTTACCTTTTTTGAAAGGGATAAATTCATCCATTTTTCTTGAAACTGCAATACTTTGTTTAAACCCTTTGGCAGGAATTATTCCTTCTTTACTTTGTATATTATGAAAATCCAAGGTATAAACCCCAATATCAGTATTTACTATATTAATAGCGCCGGTTTTACTTGTGGTATAAGGATGATCATTTATAAGTACAGTTGCGTTACTTAACGGAAACTCATCTTTTTCTTTTATGCCATTATTATTTTTATCATTGAATAAATGTAAAGTGAGATTATAATATTTTCGGGATTTTGGTACCGCAATGTTAAAAGGCTTATTTAATGTAAGAAAAATGTATTGATTTTTATACTTTGAATGTATTGACATTGAACCCGTAAGCTCAAGGGTTAAACCACTTTTTTGATTTGTATAATTAGCAGATACAGTTGCATTTTGCTGTATTGTAGTATCCGGCGTGGTAATGGAATAATTGTATTGCAGTCTTAGTTGCAAATTAAGTTTAGTAAAGTCTTTATTTATAAAAGGACCATAAGTTTTTACATCTAAATATCCGGTGAAATCCTGTACGTTGTTAATGTATCCAAAAACGGGTAAGTGATCTTCCATGTATTGTACACCGGCCCATTTAGTCATAATGCCTGCGTTGGTTGTATGTAAAGATATATTTCGTTTAAGCGGTCCGTAATTTTTCTGATATCCTTCCGTGCGGTTTATTACAAAATTTAATTTTTTAAAAATAGAAAATGAAACTCCTGCGCTTCCGTATTTATAAACAGGGGCAGTATAATTTTCCTGTACCGCATTGGTTAAAAAACCTCCGCTTAAATTTATTCCGATAGATTTTAGATTAAGGCCCGTAAGCAAACCATACTGCCTCATATTGGAAAGGAGTTTGCTTTTGTAATAAATGCTATCCCTGAAAAAATTTCTTTTGTAATAGCTGGATTGATATTGTGCTCCAATGTTAAACTTTTTAATTGGCAACCATCGTACGTCGTGCGACTGCATACGATATCCCTGATATACTCCCGGAAAGCCGTCATTATTGTATTCAACATTACTCTTTAAAATTATTTTCTTTAAATTATATGAAAAATGATAACCTGCAGAGTAACCATACATTGTTTGGTTATTTTTTGCAAACCGAGATGTATTTTTCATATATCCTACACCTGCGTTCACATCAAAAAATACTTTTTTATTATTTGCAAATATTATTTTGTTATTCTCTACGTAAGCATTTATAAATGCGGTTTTGTCATAATTTGCTAGCAACTCATTAAAAAATATTATTTTACCCTTTTTGTAACTGCCCCATAATCCAATATTTGTGCCTTCAACACCTAACCTATGGCTTTTTATGATATGCCCACCAAATGATGTGCTGTCATTTTTTTTGTAGATCGCTTTTAACCCATTTCCATTATTATAAAATATACCCAATTCATTCATTTGTCCTCCATAAAAAGACCATTTTTTATGTAAAAATCCAATATTGAAAATATCTCTTTGCAGGCCGGTGGTTCCCAGCTGTCTGCTTCTGTATCCAAATAAAATTTTATCATCGTTTTTTAAACTGTAAACAGCATTTAATCCAAAATAGCCACTCACCTTTTTGTTGTACATAAAAATACCTGATGAGACAATTACCGGAAAAGTAGTGAAAGCAGATGTATGCACTTTTCTAAAAGATGTTGTTCGTAAAATATCATAAGAATACAAAGCCGTTTTACCATCTTTTTCCGATATATTTAAGAATACTTTTTCATTGACAAAATTCTTTTTTATTCTTTTTGGAAACCAAATTCTATGATGATAAAAAGTATCCTTTGCAGGAGATAAATAAAATTTTACATTGTCATCTAGCTGCAGCATGTAATTATAAAAATGAAGTTTGTATTCTACTTTTGTATTGCCACTGTTTAAAATTCTTACGGGCAGATCTACGTATTGAGTTTCATCATTTACAGTAAGTTCTTTTATTACAGTACTTGCTCTAAAGTTTTTTATAATACCTGCTTTTAAATAAAAAGAATAAGAATTTGTATCAGGATTATTTTTTAAAATAATTTTAATCTGTGCTTCTTTCCATACCGCAGGTGCTGTTTTTGAGCGGTTTAATGTAATATTCAGTGGGTAAGATTCGCCCGGAGCAAGTTCGATAAATAAATTATTCTCAGAAAGCGTTTTCCATCCGTCCGGTACATTTACAATGCATTTAAAACTTATTATCTGATTAAATGTGTTTACTATATTAACATGATTGTAAACAAAAAAACTTTTTTCGTCTGCGAGTAAAGAATCTTTATAGGTAAGAGAAATAAACGGACTTGTTTGTGCTTGCGCAAACTTTATAAGCATGCAAATACAAAAAAAAGTAATTGTAAATATTTTATTTGTATAGGCGTTATGAAACTTCATTATTTAATTTCTACAAGAAAAAACCATTGGACTGTCTGTTAAAGTACAGCCCAATGGAAGATCGTTACATATTATTGTTTGTAAAATAAAAAGGAATAAATTATTCCTGAGCTGCCGTGTAAACCACGTTCATTGCATAAGTACCTCCTGCATAAGCCCAGCCAGGGTTAGCTTCATAAGAAACGTTAAAAGATCTTGATGTGTTTCCTAATACTGAGTTATTACCACCAGGCATACCATCTAAAATTAAGAGGTTACCATAACCTGATCCTGGTCCACCACCGTTACCCATACTGTAATTACTTGAGGTTGGAACAGCATGAAATGAATTAAGCGGAGCAAAATATCCACCCACAGAACCAAGTGTGTTGTTTGAAGCTAGTGCCATAGACAGTACACTTGCAGGCATTGTTGTATTATCGCCTGGTACATTTCCATAAATACCTGCATCAATGTTTGATGCTGTAAAATTTGCACTTCCTGCTTTTACGCAAACATCAAATACACGGTTAGACTGAACAGTAAAACCTGTAGAACCAAGAACCTTTGGAGCAGACAAATCGGCAGGAGTTACAAAGTTAAACGAACCACTGGCACCTGCTGTAATAGTGATAATGTCATTGATGTTTAAAGTTATTCCATTTGTAGATTGAACCCAGACACCACCTGCGTGGTTTGTAGATTGAGAAGATACTAGGCCTTGGCCTTGAGACATGCTAAAACATGCTACGGCAACAATGGCCGTAATTACTAATTTTTTCATTTTATAAAAGTTAAATGTTAAAAAAAATTAGTTTTTTACAGAAAGAAGAATTTTCGTGGATTGTTAAAAGGATATTATAATTCTGGTTCTTTAAATATGCAACGAAAAACAAATATAATTACTTTTGTATTAAAAACAAAATATATTAAATATTTTAATTTTTTATCATGTTCATTTTACTATTTTTATTGGGGAGTTAATGTAAATATGATATTAATATTATAAAGGCCACCACCATATTTCCATGATGGGTTAATTTTTAAATCTACTTTATAATCGTTAACAATTCTGTCATTACTGCTAATTATAAAATTCTTTTCTGTTTGAGAAAGGGGCACATAATTATTATCTGTGCTATTTTTAATGCTAACAATTCCCGCAGGTATGTTATTTCCATTAACAGATAGATTATTAAAATTGTCCGTTTCTGTTTTTGCTGTTAGCACCCAAGGCACATTGCTATTTACATTAAGTAAGTAAAAAGCAGCAATCTCTTTTCCGTTAGAAAAATCTCCGGGGTCTGAAAAGTTTAAGGAAGAAGTTTGAGTAATTACATTTAAATTTTGCAAAGCAGGTATTGTTACACTCCCGGAAACTTTATTCTGGATGTTTAAAATTACAGATTGCTGTGCTTTACAATTAAGTAGTACAGTTAATAAAATAATACAAGTTAATAGTTTTTTCATTGTGGTGATTGTGAAAAAATAATTGAAAAATTATAATCGCCCGGTGCTGTAAAATGATCGCACCCATGCTGTATCACATCAAAAAATAGCACATACTTTTCATCTCCTGGCAGTTTAGGCAGAGATAAAATTTTTATAGGGACTTTATTCAGCAATATTTCATTTGTAGATGCAGCATTGAGGTTTGATGCAGACTGTGCATTCAATTTTAAACTAATGCGTGTCGGTGCGCTTGTGTTTGAATAATTATCTAAAGCTATGCTTGCATACAAATCTGCAACAGGCACATCAGGCGCAAATTTAACTTCTACAGCACGAGTAAATATTTTATCAGCAAGCATTTCGTTTATATCTGTATAAAAAACATGCATTGAATTGTGAGGAATTACTGAAATTAGGTTGCTTGAACTTGGCTGTGCAAGAGTCTTTGAACTATTTAATATTCCAAAGAGTATAAAAAATATGATAAACAAATATTTCATTAAATAAAATTAGTATATTTGTTTTAAACAATCAAATAAATTTATAATATGAAAATTTTAATATCAATTTTATTTTCTTTTACATTAAATTTAAATGCAATTGCGCAGCTGCCAGGAGTTTCTGTAAAACCCGTTCGATTATTTTATACGCTTTTAGGCGGACAATCATCTGCTCAAACAGTATACGTTTTAAATAATACTGATAAAGCCCAACAATTTAAAATATATACTGAAGATTGGTCCCGTGATTCTACGGGTGGTCATATTTATTTACCTGCAGGATTATGTCCGCAATCGTGTGCTCGTTGGGTAAGTTTAAATAAGGAATTTTTGGAATTACAACCTGGGGAATCATCAGATCTTTCGGTAAAATTGCAGGTACCGGATTCTGCTTTATCAGTTGCTGAAATGAAATGGACAATGCTTTTTATTGAAAGTACAGCAGAAAAAACTACACCCAACCAATCCAAAGGATTTACAACACAAGTTAATAATATTACAAGAGTTGGTGTGCATATTGTGCAAACTCCACCTAACTTAACAGAGAAGGATTTAAAAATGCTTAGCTTTTCAAAAGTAGCCGATAGTGTAAACAAATTTAGAATAACTTGTAAAAATACCGGTAAAGTACAGTTTGACTGTAAAAGTTATGTAGAACTGTCATTTGTTGCTACCGGTGAAAAAACCACCATAAATAAAAATACATTTCCACTCTTTCCAAACCAAACAAGGTATGCAGATTTTGTGTTGCCAGATACGCTTGCCAAAGGTAAATATACTGTTGTAGGTGTGCTGGATGGTGGCGACGATTTACCGTTACAGGCCTCTGAACTAACTATAGAAATAAAATAATCTAGGTATATTTTAGCAGCCTTTTATTAAATGTGAATAATTGCAATCTTTTCATGAAAATCTTAAGTTTGCATTTTATCTGATTACTTTTAATTAGTCGGAAATTATTTTATTTAAATCTTCTTCTCTAAAATCTTTTGTTGTAATTTTTATTAAAAATACCTGCTAAACCTACCCGACTCGGAATAGGTTGGGGGTAGAGTTTTTTAACGGATAAGAATTAAAATTTTTTATAAATGATTGAAAGGATTCTCTGATTAAAAAACTTTAAAATTATTTGAATCGTAGTTTATGCTTTTAAAAAAGTATTTGGGTCAATCATTTTTAAGATTTTTAAAGGATCATTTTTCGGTTTTTGCCACTCGACAACTTTCTCATTCATAAACTTCAATGATTTCTTTTTATTTTTAATATTCTATAAAAGCAGATTCGTAGTATTCTTTTAGGATTAATTTGTATGTATTATTTAAAAAGGATAATTCT
The DNA here is from genome assembly GCA_025352525.1 of Ferruginibacter sp. Lineage (GTDB taxonomy): Bacteria > Bacteroidota > Bacteroidia > Chitinophagales > Chitinophagaceae > Ferruginibacter. The sequence continues at coordinate 1,046 of JANXTG010000054.1, read as the reverse complement.
TTACTGATCAGATTCTCTGTAATTTATATGAGGTAAATCTCTCCACTCTACATTAATGTTAAAAGTAAAATAAACCTTAACAAACTTGACTTCCATATTTTTTAAAAATTATATTTGTGTATGAGGCTGTTTATAGTTAAATCGCTTTGACAAATGTTGAGAAGGATAAAATGATGAAAGGCTGAGGGATAGGAATGGATATCCTTTTTTGTGCTTTTTACAAAAAAGAAACAATGAATAGCCCTGACAAATGTTTAAATATTTTCTAATGATGAAAGCCCCAAAAAAATAAAATGAAATATGAACATAGCAAAAATACTTTGGGTTGATGATGAGATTGAAAGTTTAAAATCTCAGATAATGTTTTTAGAAAATAAAGGATATGAAATTGCTACCAAAACAAATGGGTTTGATGCGGTTGAATATGTAAAAGAAAATATTGTAGATGTGGTGTTGATGGATGAGAGTATGCCGGGCATAACGGGGCTGCAGACCTTGCAACAAATAAAGGAAGTGAACAGTACAATACCAGTTGTGCTTATTACAAAAAATGAGGCTGAAAATATAATGGACGAAGCCATTGGAAGCCAGATAAGTGATTACCTTATAAAACCTGTAAACCCAAACCAGGTATGGCTTTCGCTTAAAAAAATAATTGATAATAAAAGACTGGTTGCTGAGAAAACCACATCTGCTTATCAGCAGGAATTTAGGAGTTTGTTTATGGCTTTAAATGACAGCCCCAACTATACAGAATGGATGGATTTGTATAAAAAACTTGTATATTGGGAACTGGAAATGAAGAAGAGCGACAGCCCTGAAATGCAGGAAGTTTTTGCGACACAAAAGCAGGAAGCAAATACAGAGTTTTTTAAATTTATCAGTAAAAATTATAACAGCTGGGTAGGCCCTAAAAGTGTAGAAGCGCCCATAATGAGCCATACTTTATTAAAGTTTAAAGTGCTCCCACATTTAGAAAAAGGTACGCCACTGTTTTTTATTTTAATTGATAATTTGCGCTTTGACCAGTGGAAAACCATACAACC
>JANXTG010000011.1 GCA_025352525.1 Ferruginibacter sp. | reverse complement strand
TTTTTATTTTAGCCGGCGAACGACTCACCTTGATAAAAAAAGCTGCAAAAAATTGCAGCTTTTTAATAATCACAACTTATAAGATTACATTTTCATTTTTCCCATTTTACTCATTCTCCCATCCATATAACATTTATCCCCGTTTTTCATCATCATGGTTTTACCATTTTTCATTTTACAGGTTCCGTCTTTCATACAAACTGTCCCGTTCTTCATGGTCACATCATTCTCCATTTCCATCATTTTACCGTTTTTCATCATCATCATACTGCCGTCTTTCATCATCACACAGTCCTCCTTGGCATGTTTCATTTGATGAGTTGTTTGTTTTTTTGTTTTTGTTTGTGCATTAACAGTTGTGTTTAGTGCAAAAAGAGCAAAGAAGATAATTACATATTTCATAAAAAAGATTTTTGCAGCGGGGTTTGTTTTAAACCCGCAAGATGAATATTAAATAAAATAATTTTGTTATAAAACGTAGTACAACAATGTAACCAAAATGTAAACCGTGTTTTAAACAATCATCGGGTACTCAATTTCTATAACCCCTCATTTTGCATTTGGTATTTATTAAATGCCTTTTTTAACACGTCACAGTTTGTATTATTTATTGAAGTTCATATATCTATAAATATTTATCATCGATTTTTCCATGCTTAAAATATTAATAAAAATAATAGCAGCATTAATTAAAATTCTTTCCTTCTTAAGAAAATTACCATCATACAACGAATTTTATATGTTTCATTTAGCGACCTGTTTTAAGCGTAATGATCATTATCATTCGCTTGTTTGATTATTATCATTTTTCTTAAATATGTGTGGCTTGAGTTTTGTTTAAATTTTAGTCATTAGGAGATATACCTTCAGTATATTCTTAAAGGCAAACGCCTTTGGTTAAATAAACATAAAATAGCGTAAACAAGAAAAAAAATATTTAAAACTATCTGTTACACTTGTCAAACTAACCTTGAGTAATTTTTTTTTAAAACATAAAAATATTAGCATGAAAAAAGAACAAAAAATTCTTCCCATTTTAAAAGAATAAACGAAAGAACCGGAGAGTAACCCTGTAAAAAAAATAAAAAAAACTTCAACGTCAACATCTGTTGATAATAAAATAGAAAGTGGAGTCGGTAAAACTATGGCCAGAACTGGCAGCGGCCTTGCAAACGAAGGAACATCGGTTTCTTACGAAGAAGAACGTTAATTATTAATGAAAAACCAGAAGTTAGGTTGAGGTTTAATAATTACTCATGTAGCGTTTTAAATTCTTTATGTAAAAAAACAAAAAATGATATTTATTGTTTGATGATAATTTGTTGATATAGCAACAAATAAAAAATAATTTGATAAATACTTTTACGATTTGTTTCCCACAGGTTGGTAAATTTAAATCTGATGATTTTTTATATCAATCGTGGCTTTGTAATGATTCATGTTCTTGATTAATTTTTTTTGAATAATGTCTAATAGTACAATATTCCACATGCAGACTTAGAAAGTAGGTGTCACAAATCTTTGCAGAGACTACTATTGTTTTTCACAATTTTTTTGAGGCGGGGCAATCATCTTTAGTTTTTTGTATTAATAATTTTATTTTAAAAAAAATGCAACTTTGTGCAACAAGACTTACAATAATGGATAGAAAAAACTTACAAAAACTTTTTCCAAATTTTGAAGAAGGCTTACTCAATGAATTGTTGGTACATGGTACTATCATTGAAGTTAAGGCTGGAGAAACACTTTTAAAAGTTGGTCAAACAATACGCTCAACCATGCTTATTATTGATGGGTTAGTAAAATTGTACAGGGAAGATAATGAAGGCAATGAATTTTTTATTTACCACCTCGATGCAGGGCAGGCTTGTTCCCTCTCTATGGTATGTGCAGCAAAACATGAAACGAGTGAAGTTTTGGCCAAGGCATTAACCGATGCAACTGTATTGGCTATCCCACTTGAATACATGGATCAATGGATGAATAAATACAAAAGCTGGTATCAGTTCGTTATTACATCATATCGCCAAAGATTTGAAGAATTGCTGAAAACAATTGATGCCATTGCTTTTACAGGTATGGATGAAAGATTGGAGTACTACCTCAAAAAACAGGTTGAAAAAATGGGTCCTTATCTTAAAATTACCCATCAGGAAATTGCTAACGACCTCAACTCATCAAGAGAAGTAATTAGCCGATTATTAAAAAAGATGGAAGCAAAGAATTGGCTGACTATTCATAGAAATTCCATTGAATGGATAAAATAATAAAATTGGCTCTGTGACTTTTATCACTGTTTTATTCCACTGATGATTTCACATTTGCATAATGGAAATAGCAGGGTACATAGCATCATTCTTTATTGGCATATCATTAGGTTTAATTGGTGGTGGCGGTTCAATTTTAACCCTTCCTGTGTTGGTTTATTTATTTGGATTAACTCCCCAATTAGCCATATCATATTCTCTTTTTGTTGTAGGCTCCACAAGTTTGGTGGGCAGTTTTAATTGCTATCGAAAAAAACTTATAGATTTTAAGACTGCGCTGTTGTTCGGTATATCTTCCGTTATAATAGTTTTTATAACCAGAAAATTTCTTCTTCCACTTATACCTGATCTCATACCCGTTAGTAATTACAGATTGCCCTTTTCTGTTTTAACCATGGTATTATTTGCCATACTTATGTTGCTGGCTTCCGTTAAAATGATTACTTCCAAACCATTAAAAGAAGAAACTGTTCAGGCAAATAAAAGTATTGCGATGCTGCTATTGTATGGTGTTGGCATTGGATTAATCACGGGGTTTTTAGGAGCCGGTGGTGGGTTCTTACTAATTCCTGCACTTGTACTTATCCTTAAATTACCTATGAAAAAAGCCATTGGTACTTCGTTGCTCATTATCGCATTAAATTCAATAGTAGGTTTTATAGCTGATGCCGGGCATCATAAAATAGAATGGAATTTTCTTTTAACCATTTCTGCAATAGCTATTGCGGGAATTTTAATTGGGGGCTTGCTAAGCAAAAAAATTAATGGAGATAAATTAAAAAAAGGATTCGGATGGTTTGTTTTGATTATGGCGATTTACATTATTGTTAAAGAAGTTGTTTTATAAATGTAGGTGACAATTATCACAGAACTTTTCCGCTCATAATAGCAATTTTACACTATTAAAAACGAATAATATGATGGAATCACTAAATGATGTTTCAATCGTTGATGTTAGAACGCCTGAAGAATATCTTGTAGAGCATTTTCCAAATGCTATAAATATTCCATTAGACTCAATTGCACAAAGATTAGAAGAATTTGGGCAAATGAAAAAGCCCATTATTGCCTATTGCAGAACTGGCAACAGGAGCGGTATGGCGGTTTCTATTTTAAAACAATATGGAATAACGGATGCTGTAAATGGTGGTGGTTTTGAAGATTTAAAACAAAACATGAAATGATAAAAGCTATATTAAATGGTTGGTCAATAATGCGCGGACTACCCCTTGCAATTGCATTAATGATATTGGTTCAGTCAATTGTTCAAAAAGATTTAACCTTGGGTGTAGTCGCAGGCTTTTTACTGCTGACAGCAATCACCAATATAGGTTGTTGCTGCAGTAATGCTTGTTCAGTAAATCTTAGTAATCGTAAAAAATGAAAAGCAGATTGTATATGAAGAATTGGATAATAAAAAATAAACTGTATTTCCTTGGAGCTGTCATCGGAGCATTAGCAGGTTTTCTTTATTGGAAGTATGTCGGTTGTTTAACCGGCACTTGTTCCATTACAGCTAGTCCATTAAATAGTACCATTTATTTCGCAATATTTGGGTCAATATTATTCGGCTTATTTACCAAACAATTTGTAACCACAGTAACAAAAAAACAATAAATAATTTATGATAGAATTTTTAAAACAGCCGTGGGCATGGTATGTAGCGGGTCCTTTAATTGGTTTAATGGTTCCTGCATTATTAATATTAGGCAATAAAACTTTAGGAATATCCTCTTCGCTGCGTCATGTATGTGCAGCATGTATACCTGCAAAAATTCCGTTCTTTCATTACGATTGGAAAAAAGAAGCCTGGAACTTGGTTTTTGTTGCAGGAATAATTTTGGGCGCTTTTTTAGTTGCAGCTTTTTTCAATAATCCAAATCCGGTCAACATTAATCCTAAACTTGTATCAGAACTGAATGGCTATGGCATTACAGATCAACATTCATTATTGCCCGAGCAGTTATTTAACTGGCAGCAATTGCTTACAATAAAGGGTTTATTTTTTTTGGTATTTGGCGGCTTGTTAGTAGGCTTCGGAACTCGGTATGCCGGAGGTTGTACAAGTGGTCATGCCATCATGGGATTATCCAATTTGCAACTGCCGTCCTTGATAGCCACTATCAGTTTTATGGTAGGTGGTTTTATCATGGCCAACCTTATTCTCCCATACATTTTAAAATTATAATTATGCATACACAACTTGTAAAACCTAAACATACAAATACCGATTTTGAGGTAAGATCATTAGATGAACTTCAAACAGAACATACACAAAAAGAAAGTCTTTTATCTTACGGGAAGTTTTTAATAATGGGCATTCTCTTCGGCATCATTCTCGTAAAGTCCGAAGTAATATCCTGGTATCGTATTCAGGAAATGTTTAGACTCCAAAGTTTCCACATGTTTGGTGTAATTGGTTCTGCGGTAGTAACCGGGATATTATCAATCTTAATAATAAAAAAATTCAACATCAAAACCATTAAGGGAGAAAATATAGAGTTACCAACAAAGCAGTTTAACAAAGGGCAAATTTATGGAGGATTAATTTTTGGTTTTGGTTGGGCTATAACTGGAGCTTGCCCGGGCCCCTTATTTGCACAAATTGGTTCAGGTTTTAGTGTACTCATCATCACACTTTTAAGTGCTGTAGCAGGAACTTGGTTCTATGGATTATTGAGAGAAAAATTACCACATTAATATTCAGCTTTTAATAAATAGAAAAAAGAATTTAAACAAAGAACACACTTTAAATAAAAGATTATGCAGATAAAACAATTTGAAGATAAAAACCTGTCACATTACAGCTATGCGATATTAAGCGACTGCGAAAAGAAGATAATATTAATTGACCCGGCCCGAAATACAAAACAATATCATGAATTTGCAAAAGAAAATGATGCACAAATAACAGGCATTATTGAAACGCATCCTCATGCAGATTTTGTAAGCAGTCATTTAGAGATACACAAATCAACCGCTGCAAAAATCTATACAAGCAAATATGTCGATGCATTTTATTCGCATGAGGTTTTTGATGATGGGCAAACAATACAATTAGGAAAAATAAAATTGACAGCTCTTAATACACCCGGGCATTCACCGGATAGCATCAGCATTTTATTAGAACATGAAGGAAAGCAAAAAGCGGTTTTTACAGGGGATACACTTTTTATTGGTGATTGTGGCAGACCAGATCTAAGAGAGGGCTCAGGAAATATTAAAACATCCAGGTCAGAACTTGCAAAGCTGATGTATCATTCTTTGAGGGAAAAATTAATGAATTTAGAAGATGATGTAATTGTTTACCCTGCGCATGGTGCCGGTACGCTTTGCGGCAAAAATTTAAGCAAAGAAAGCAGTAGCACAATTGCAGAAGAGAAAAAAACAAACTGGAGTTTGCAGGAAGCATCCGAAGAAGAATTTGTGCAAAATTTGTTGGCAGACCAGCCATTTGTTCCACTTTATTTTCCATTTGATGTAGAACTTAACAGGAAAGGTGCAACTGGTTTAAAGGAGAGTATTGATAAAATTAAAATTGGTGAAACAATTGATGAAACAACCACAATAACTTTTGATAAAACGCTTTGGATAATTGACACAAGAAAAGAGCAGGATTTTAAAAATGGACATTTGCCAAATTCCATTAACCTAATGGAATTTGGCAAATTTGAAACCTGGTTAGGCAGCATTATCAAACCAAATGAAAAGTTTTATCTGGTATGCGAAAGCAAAGCGCAGTTACAAACAATGTTAGAAAGAACGGCTGCTATTGGTTATGAAACCCAAGTGACAGAAGGTTTTGTGATTAATGGCGGCATTATAAAAGAAGAAAAAATTAATGTAGATGAGTTCAAAGACCATCAACAGAATTACACTATTGTTGACGTTAGAAATACTTCAGAGGTAAAAGAAGGAAAGATTTTTAAAAACAGCATCGCAATTCCTCTGGCAGAAATTAGAGAGCGGGTTAATGAAATTCCTACTAAAAAGCCAATTGTTGTTCATTGTGCCGGTGGTTACAGAAGTGCAGCTGCAAGTTCATTAATTCATGCACAATTAAATGGCATTGTAAAAGTTTTTGATTTGGGCGAGAACATTAAACAGTTCCTTTAAATATACAGCCATGAATATTATTGAACAGCAACATTGGGATAATGTATATAGCAGTAAAGCAGCAGAAGAAGTAAGTTGGTTTCAGCAATATCCTAAAACTTCCATGGAATTTGTAGGTTTGTTTGACCTTCCTTTAGATGCAAATATCATTGACATTGGCGGTGGTGACAGCCATTTTGTAGATGCAATGATTGTCAAAGGTTATACTAATATTTGGGTGCTTGATATTTCTGCCAAGGCAATTAAAAGAGCAAAACAAAGATTAGGTGAAAGCGCTTCTAAAATACATTGGATTGTTTCAGATGTTACAGATTTTAAACCTCCGGTACAATTTGATTTTTGGCATGATAGAGCTGCCTTTCATTTTCTTACAACCGAAAATCAAATTTATAAATACGTTTCAATTGCTGAAAATGCTATTAAAAAAGATGGCTATTTAATCCTTGGTACATTTTCAGAAAATGGTCCAGCAATGTGCAGTGGCTTAAATGTCAAGCAATA
>JANXTG010000159.1 GCA_025352525.1 Ferruginibacter sp. | reverse complement strand
TACAACGCTTTAAGCATGGTTGCTGTAAATGCCTTTGCAGATTTTCTGGGTTTTTTTGGAATAAGAAATTTGGTAGCGCTTAATGTGGTTACCTGGCCTAAATGGTCGCAACTGCTTTTTATATTTATTTTTAGAGATTTTTTGCAATGGGCAATACACAGACTTTTACACAATGTAAGATGGATGTGGGAGTTTCACAAAGTCCATCACAGTACTGAAGAAATGGGTTTTGGGGCCTTGATGCGTTACCATTGGATGGAAAATATAATTTACCGCAGCCTTGAATATATTCCACTTGCCATGATCGGTTTTGGAATAAGTGATTTTTTCATAGTGCACATTTTTACGCTAGTTACCGGTCAATTAGGTCATGCTAATCTAAAAATAAATTTAGGGCCTTTAAAATATGTTTTTAATGGCCCGCAAATGCATCTTTTGCATCATGCTAAGCACATGCCTGAAAATCATCTTAACGGTTTTAATTATGGTATTACTTTAAGCGTATGGGATTATATTTTTCGTACCAATTACTGGCCTAAAGATGATGCTTATCTCCCTATCGGATTACCTGATCAAGACCAAATGCCAAAAGATTTTATTGGTCAGAATTTAAGGCCGTTTAAAAAAGTGCTAGGTAAAAACTAGATAGCTTTTAAAATTTAAAATTCCATGTTACTGCAGGAATTATTGGAAACAGAGAAACCTGTTTTGCCTGAACCTTTAAAGATCCATCATAAGGACTTCCTGTTTGGTCGTAATAAATAAAGTAAGGATTCTGACGGCTGTATGCATTGTAAATACTGAAAACCCATTCCGTTTTTAGTTTTCTGCCTTCATTCTTTTTTGGGGTAAGCACTGCAGCTAAATCTATCCGGTGGTAAGATGGTAAACGATATTGATTAATGTTGCTGTACTCTTGTGTAAGCACACCACCAACGATGTAAAACCGTTGTGGTAGGGTTGTTGCATTACCTGTGCCATAAACAAATGTTGCAGAAAATTTCCATTTTTTATTGAGGTTGTACAATGCTACAATACTCATATCATTCCTGCGGTCGTATTTTGCAAAATATTTATTGCCCTCGTTTAATTTATCAAATTTTCTGTAGGTCCAGCTTAATGTATATCCTATCCATCCTGTTAGTCTGCCCTTCAATTTATTTATAAAAAGCTCTGTGCCATAACTCCATCCTTTTCCAAAAGTAAAATCATCTTCAGTATCTTTTAAGGTATTTGGGGTGTAACCCTCTCTGTACTCAATTTGATTTTCCATCTTTTTATAATAAACTTCAAGCGATGTTTCGTAAGTATTTTCTTTTAAATTTTTAAACAAACCCGCCGCATATAACATACTAATTTGTGGCTTTACTTTATAAGTGCTGGGCACCCACAAATCTGTTGGTAATGTTGTACCGGAGTTACTTACTAAATGTATGTATTGCAGGTTTCTTGTAACAGAAGCCTTAAGTGATGTTGCTTCATTTAACTCGTACCGTGCGGTAAGTCTCGGTTCTAAACCACCATATGTTTTTACTGGCTGCCCTTTTTTAAATACAGTACTATCCATCCTATTCCCAAACATATCTGTGTTGTAAATTTTATAAGCGCCTATCTGTTGAAAACCGCTATATCTCAGTCCTGCGTTAATTTTTAATTTGTTGGAAATATCCCAATCGTCCTGCACATAGACTGCAGCCTCATGAGCAAACTTTATCTGTGCATTTTTAGGATTAAAAACAACTGAATCTTGCTTACCGCTTACAACTGAAGGTTTAAATCGGTGATAGGTATACAACCATCCAAATTTTACTTTATGTTTTGAAGCAGGGTAAAAATCGTAATCCTGTTTTAAACTTACATCTCTTATACCAGATGCCAGTTGTATCTGGAAATTATTTTGCAGACCGTTAAACGTAAAGTTGTAGTCGTTGTAAACCAGTGTAGTATTTGTAAATAATTTATTATTAAAAACATGATTCCAACGAAGTGTCCCCGTAGCATTTCCCCATGGAATATTTACTTTTAAACTTTGTTTTCCGTTTCTAAAATCAAAAACATCCCTACCAAAATATCCACTCAAATACACCCTGTCTTTTTCGCTGAATTTATAATTGGCTTTAGCATTAAGATCGTAAAAGTAATAGCCTGAACCATAAAAAGCACTACTCTTTTTTATAAAGCCTTTTGCAAGTGCATCAACATAGGTTCTACGTCCGGATATTATAAAAGATGATTTGTCTTTCTTAATTGGACCCTGCACTGAAAGCCTTGACGCTATTAGTCCGAGACCACCTTCAACCTGGTATTTTTGGTTGTTTCCTTCCTTCATGCTTATATCCAAAACACTGGATAAGCGGCCACCATATTGAGCAGGCATCCCACCCTTTATAAGCGATACATTTTTAATAGCATCAGCATTAAATATGGAAAAAAAACCAAACAAATGACCGGTATTGTAAACAATTGCATCATCAAGCAATATTAAATTCTGATCTGGTCCACCCCCACGCACATATATGCCCGAACTGCCTTCACCGGCATTGCGAACGCCAGGCAACAATTGAATAACTTTTAATAAATCAACTTCACCCAAAAAGGCAGGAACACTTTTGATTTGTTCTATCGGTAAACTTATTTTACCCATTTGCGCAGTTCTTACATTATTGTCTCTTTTAGTGGCTATCACCACAACTTCTTCTGAAAGTGCAGTCGCATTTAAAAGCGAAATATTTATGGAAGTATCTTTTGTTAAGGAAATATTTATTGAAGATGATCTGTAACCTACATGAGAGATCAAAATCTGATAATTTCCGGAATTGAGTGTAATAGAATAAAAGCCATATTGATTACTTATTATAGCGCTGTTTTTTCCGATTATGGCAACATTTGCAGCAATAATTGTTTCACCGCTTGCAGCATCTTTTACATACCCGCTTATGGTAAATTTTTGTGCAGAAAGCTCAGCAAAAAACCCCAGAAACAACAAAAATAAAGCACTGCATTTCAACAAAAATCTATTCGAAAAACTCATCTTAATTTAAATTTGTTTCAAAAGTATGTTGAGCATGTTTATGCAAATTTCAATTTTCTTTATTTCGCAACAATTGAATCTTTAACTGAGCCACAGGCCAACATTCCGGCATGGTAAGTTGGATGATTTTTCCCCATGTAAGGATTAACTATTTCTGCACTGTTGGTTATCCAGTTGGCAGATATAGAATCACTAAAGGCCATTGGGCAGTTTTCTACATAAAGTTTTGGGCCTTCATAATTAATTGTTGTAAAAAATGATGGGTACATCATGTCAGATATTGCACTAAAATCTTTACGCATTTCTGTAATATCGGTTTGTTGCAATAAAGAATTGGCGTTGGATTTTAAATCTGAAATATTTGACTGTACGGTTTCAAAAATAGTGGCAGTATCTTTTTTTAATTCTTCTATGGGCAATTTATCAAGCAGAATTACAAAATTTTTTGTTGCGCTTTTTGCTGCGGCAGTATCGGTATTTACAAATGCATTTTTAATATTGAGGTAGGCATTTACAACGCTGTCGGTGCTTTTATTAAAATTATCCGAGTGTTTTTTCAAAATAATTGAGGCCTGTTTAGGTTCATCAGGATCATTTTTTTTCTTATTAAAAAATAAAAAATAGATAGCAACTGCTGCAAAAAGAATGGCTATAAAAGGAAAGAATTTCTTCATATGTTAAACATTTTACGCAAATGTACCGATAAGACTATGCAGATAGAAAATATTGCAAAATAGTTAACCTTTTATGTAGACTCATTTTCGCCTGAAAACTCTCCTGATTAAACGTTACTTTTGCAAAAATTTCAAAAAATGTTATTAGGGTTACAGAATCTTACGTTTGAGTTTGGTGCAAGAACTATTGTGGAAGATGCCACTTGGCATATTCAGCCGGGAGAACGAATTGGCTTAATCGGTTACAATGGTACCGGCAAATCTACTTTACTAAAAGTGCTTACAGGCCAATATTCGCCTGCCAAAGGAACAGTTGAAAAAGGAAGAGAAACAACTATAGGTTTTTTAAACCAGGATCTGTTGGGTTTTGAAACTGATGAATCTATTTTGGAAGTGGCGATGGGCGCTTTTGAAAGAGTGAAAGCCATTGAAAAAGAAATGGACATAGTAGGTGCAGAACTAGAGAAAACCGGTGATGAGAAACTGGCTGAAAAATATGCAGATCTTTTGCATGAAATGGATGTATTGGATGGCTACAGCATTCACCACAGAACGGAATCAATTTTACAGGGTCTTGGGTTTGCAAACGAAGACCTTGGCAAGCAATATAAAATGTTTAGTGGAGGTTGGCGGATGCGGGTGCTTTTATCAAAAATGATTTTGATGAATCCTGATGTATTGCTGCTGGATGAACCTACCAACCATTTGGATCTTCCAAGTATTGAGTGGCTGGAAAAATATTTATCCAACTACCCCGGCGCTGTAGTAATCGTAAGCCATGATCGTTTTTTTCTTGATAGAATGGTAAATAAAATAGTTGAGTTATACCAACGGGAGTTGCATTTTTTTGCAGGTAACTACTCTTATTATATGGAGGAGAAGGATATCAGAATTGATATGCAAAAAAAGGCTTTTGATAACCAGCAGGATTACATTCGCCAACAGGAAAAATTTGTAGAAAGATTTAAAGCAAAAGCAAGTAAAGCTGCAGCAGCCCAGAGTATAGTAAAGCGCTTAGATAAAATTGAAAGAATTGAGGACGTAAATATTGAGCGTCCGAATATGAAAATAAATTTTATACTGAACAAAACGCCCGGTAAAGTTGTAACCGCCCTCAAACATGTCAGCAAGAGTTTTGGCGATTTAAAGATATTAGAAAATACAGGTGCAGAAATTGACAGAGGAGATAAAATTGCATTGATTGGTGCAAACGGAAAAGGAAAATCAACTTTACTTAGAATAGTTGTTGGAACAGAAGAATTCGAAGGACAAAGGGAATGGGGTCATAATGTAGAAGAATCCTTTTACGCACAGCATCAGCTGGAAGTATTGAATCCGGAAAATAATCTGATAGCAGAAATGCAGGAAGCAAGAAGTGGAAAAAATGATCTGGAACTGAGAAGTTTGTTAGGCTCGTTTTTATTTAGCGGTGATGCAGTTGATAAAAAAATAAAAGTATTAAGTGGCGGAGAAAAAGCCCGTGTTGCATTGGCAAAAACGATTGCCAGCAAAGCAAATTTTTTAATGTTGGATGAACCTACGAATCACCTGGATATTCACTCGGTTGATTTATTGGTAGAAGCATTAAACAAATATGAAGGAACGATTATTCTGGTAAGCCATGATCGCTATTTTATCAGTCGAATTGCAAATAAAATATGGGAAATTGAAGACCATAAAATTTTAGAATTTAAAGGCTCTTACGCCGAGTGGGAGGATTGGAAAGAAAGAAGAGAAAAAGCTAAACTTGCTGAAAAGAAAGATTTAAAAGCAGAAACCAAAACAGAAAAAGTTGTTGAGGTAAAAAAAAACGTTAAGCCGGCAAATGCACCCATAAATAAAGACGCTGACAAAATAAAAAAACAATTTAATTCTCTTGAAGGTAAAATTGCTGAACTAACCAAAAAGAAAGCAGACTTGGAAGCGGAGCTCGGCAACCCTGATATTTACAGCAACAACGCAAAATTCGTTCAAACAGAATCTGCATATAAAAATTTAACTGCCGAACTTTTAGCAGCCAATAAAGAATACGAAGTCGTGTTTGAGAAGATGATGGAGCAGGAATAAGAGCCCCCCTAAATCCTCCCCGAAAGGGGAACTTTTGTAGCTCTTAAAAGTGAACAGTTTTCTTTTTGATCTTTTGGTCTTTATCTTTTGTCTTGTGCCTGACATCTTGTGTCTTATGTCTAATATCTCAAATCTTTCCTCATGAAAATAGCAATCATTGGTGGTGGAAACCTTGGTTCAGCAATAGCTGCAGGGCTTTTAAAAAGTAATTTTTGCGCAGCAGAAAATATTACCGTTACTAAAAGAAATATCGCTACGCTTGCATGGCTTCAGGAAAAAGGTATAAATATTTCAAACAATAATAAAGAGGCAACAGCAAATGCTAATGTAATTATCTTAGCCATAAAGCCATTTCAAATAAAAGAAATACTGGAAGAAATCAAAGGAGGTCTTACCCAAAACCAACTATTAATTTCGGTAGTAACGGGTATAAGTATCGAAGAAATTTGCGGCATTGTTGGCGACCAAATCGCAGTTGTGAGAGCAATGCCAAATACGGCTATTGCCATTCAGGAAAGTATTACCTGTCTCAGTTCCGGCAAAATCAATGCAGACCAAATAGCCTACACAGCAGCTTTGTTTTCTGCTTTGGGTAAAACGGTTTTTATAGATGAAAAATTGATGAATGCAGCTACCGTTTTAGGGGCATGCGGCACCGCTTATGCCATGCGTTATATTAGAGCAAGTGTGCAAGGCGGTATCGAAATTGGTTTTGATGCAGCTACTGCAAGTTTAATAGTAGCGCAAACAGTTAAAGGTGCAGCAGAATTATTGCTTACTACAAAAACACATCCCGAGCAGGAGATTGATAAAGTTACTACGCCAAAAGGCTGTACCATTGCTGGTTTAAACGAAATGGAACACCAGGGTTTTAGTTCTGCTATCATAAAAGGTATAGCTGCCAGTTTTCATAAAATAGGATAAAAGAATATTTTTTGGCAACAACAACCATCATATTACTTTGCATTGCTGCATTTGCTGCGGGCTTTGTTGATGCAATTGTAGGTGGTGGAGGTTTAATACAAACGCCAATGGGGCTTATTTTGTTACCACAATTACCTGTATCAACTGTTGTAGGTTCTTTAAAAATTCCTGCTTTTAGTGGGACTGCTTTTGCAGCTGCACAATATGTAAAAAAAGTAACCATAAACTGGAAATTACTTTTACCGATGATGGCGCTTGCCATGCTGTCTTCTTTTGCCGGCAGCAGTTTACTTACACAAATGCACAACGATTTTATGAAACCGGTATTGTTGATGGTTTTATCTCTTGTGGCAATGTATACTTTTGTAAAAAAAGACTTTGGTCAGCACAAAGAGAAAGCTCACTCCCCCACTAAGCATATGCTTTACTCACTGCTCATCAGTTTAGTAATAGGTTTTTATGATGGATTTATTGGCCCGGGAGCAGGCAGTTTTTTAGTGTTAGCATTTGTGGTATTAATGGGATATGATTTTTTACATGCATCTGCAAATGCAAAAATGGTAAATCTGGCTACTAATTTTGGATCTATTTTATTGTTTGTTTTAAAAGGTAAAATCATTTGGGCAATAGCTATACCTATGGCATTGTGCAATGCTGCAGGCGGTTTTACAGGTGCCAAGCTTGCCATTAACAAAGGAAATAAATTTATAAGAATTTTCTTTCTAATAATTGTAGTGGGAACATTAACCAGGTTTGCTTACGATGTATTCCTTAAAGGTTAACAAGTTTTTTAAAGTAACAATTATCTATTCCTGCTTATTAATAAAACAACAATTATATTTGTTTAAACATTAATTTTTATGAAACAGTATATTTTATTATCAATTTTATTTTCACTCTTTGTCTACTGTGGTTTTTCCCAAACTGAAGGAAATGCACTTGCGCAAAAAGTTGCTAACGCTTATGGAATAAAAGATTTCAAAAAAGCAAAATCTATGTCTTTTACGTTTAATGTAAAAAGAGATACTTTCCCAATTACATACCGCAGTTGGGATTGGAATATGGAAAAGAATATTGTTACTATGAAAGACCCAAAACAAACCGTTACCTACCGAAGAGATACGATCCAGTCTGCAGCTATGAAAAATATAGATGGTAAATTTATAAATGATCAATATTGGTTGCTTTTTCCTTTTCATATAGTAATGGACAAGGGATGTACGCTTACAGAAAAAGATAATGTAAAAGCGCCAATAGGAAAAACGAACAGTACTATGCTTACGGTACAATATAACAATGTAGACGGTTATACACCCGGCGATGCTTACGATTTATACATCGACAAAAATTATATGGTAACAGAATGGGTTTACAGAAGTAAAGGTGTAGCAAAACCTTCCTTAAATACAAGATGGGAAAAAACTTTAAAAAATAACGGCGTTAAAACCGCAACAAATTTTCCTTCTGAAGATGGAAAGTTTAAAATTTATTTTACCGGTGTAAGTGTAAAATAATTAAAAAAGATCGGATGGTTTTGGCCATCCGATCTTTCAAGATCTTTTGATATTTTTGATTTTTATTTTCTCCGTAAATTGATCACCATTACTTTTTGTAGCCTGTATTTTCCTTATAACACTCATGCCATGTATTACTTTGCCAAAAGCTGCAAAGCCTAGACTGTCTTTTGTTCCACTCCTCCCCGCATCAAGACTTGTTTGATCACCAATACAAATAAAAAATTCGGTGGTAGCTGATCCCACAGTTGTCCTTGCCATGGATATAGTTCCATCGGTATGCGATAATGCCGTTTGTTTTGTAGATTCATGTTCGAGGCCCGGAACCGATTTTAAATTGGGCCACACACCTCCCTGTATTAAACCTGAGTTATTGTCTGTAGGCATTTCTTCATCTTTTAAAACCCTGTAAAAAGTCACATTTTTATAAAAGTCTTTATCAATATAAGCTAAAAAAGCAGCTACAGTTTTGGGCGCTTTTGCCGGATAAAGTTCAGCTTCTATATCTCCAAAATTTGTTTGTATCAATATATGAGGGTATTCGCTTTTTTTATTTGAGCAGGATATCATCAAACATGTAAATAATAATAAAGCAAGTAGACGCATCAGAAAATATTTGAATAAAAATGTAAGTTATTTTAAAATGAATAATGCTGTTAACTTTAATTATGATGCCATCCACAAAAAAAGTTCCATTGGTAGTTACCTTAAAAATTGATGAACCTTCACAGCTTTTTTTTGATGAAAAACGTATCATGTTTTTCCCGGCCCATGTCAATTATGTTGATGCGCATATTACACTTTTTTACAAATTACCCGCAAACAATACAGATATTGAAACTGAATTAATCGCATTTGCCAAGCATGCATCATTTGAATTACGCATCACTGCTATATTGCTAACGGAAACAAGCGTATCGTACGCTATAACATCAACAGTTTTGCAGCATTTGCATACTAAGATGCAACTCAAATTTGATACGTATCTTACCCGCAACGACAGAAAAATATTGAATCCTCACATCACTATTCAAAACAAAGTAACAGCTTACAAGGCTCAAAAAACTCAAGCATTATTGCAAAAAGATTTCAAGCCATTTTTAGTCAATGCCGTGGGTTTTACAAGTTGGTATTATGTAAAAGGTTATTGGGATAAAAAAGAAGATTATTTCTTTGAATAAGATTTATTTCCTTGTTGTTATTAACTGTTAAAAATCAAAAAACCGGTTTACTCGTAATAAATCATATTAAAAAAAATCTTTTTTAATATATTAAACCTTGCAATTAATCTAACGTCTGTAAAGAACACAAAAAATTATCTCATAAAAAAAATTAAAACCATGACAAGTAAATTATTATTTATCGTTACAGTTTTTGTTTGCGTAGCAGGTACTGCAAGTGCACAAAACCACACACGTATGACAGCTCCTAGATCTCATGAAGTACACTACGACCGAAGAGACATTCATCATGACCGTAAAAATATCGGGAATGACAAAAAAGATATTTCTAATGACCGTAAAGACATCAAAAAAGATAATAAAGATATTGACGCTGATAAAAGAAAACTAACCCAGGATAGAAAAGAACTTAAGCAAGAAAGGAAAGAAAAAGATAAGAAGGGCGTTAAAGAAGAGGAAGCTGAAATTAAGAAAAAAATGAAGGACTTAAACGAAGATAAAAAAGACAGAAATAAAGAAGCAAAAGATTTGAAAGCCGATGTAAAAGATATTAAGAAAGATAGAAAGGATGTAAAAGATGATAAAAAAGATTTAAAAAAAGACGTAAAAGAAAATTAATCTGTACAAATAATTTTAAAACGAAACCCGGTTGCCTAAAGGCTGTCGGGTTTTTAATTTTAATGTAAAAATATTTTCTTGCAGAAAAAGTAAAAATAATCTTCCTCATTACCCTTAAAGTAAAGCGCAACATATTTAAGGATTTTAAATTAATGTAAGTCTGATTTTCAGGCAATATTATTAACTTTAAACAATAAATCGAGAGATTTTAAAACAAGAAAAAACAAGCTTTGCATTATAACACTCTTATTAAATATCTCCTAATTTTTTTAAATTTCTAGTTCTTAAAATTGTAAAAATTGTTGAGAATAATCTTTTAGAGGGAAGAAAGAAATTATTCCAATTTTTGCAACAGCATAATCTTTGCCTAAAAAGTTGAATAGGGAAAATAACAATAACATAAATGGATTTACAAGTTGTATCATCATAACAAATTGATAGAAATTAAAATATGGGTGTACAAGACGGGGTTATGATATTTGTTCAACAAGTTAAAGAAACAGATGCTATACAATGGTTGGCAGTTGGTTTAAGCATTGCAGAAGTACTTCTCGCAAAGGCTAACAAAATTGCTTTATATCCAATAGGTATTGCTGCCACTTTTTTGTCGGTCTATATTTTGTTTAAGGCCGGTCTTTATGCAGAGAGCCTACTGAATGGATATTATATTGTAATGAGTTTTTATGGATGGTGGTATTGGCTTAGAAAAAGTAATGAAGCACCTGTATCCATTACCTATTGTAGTAAAAAAGATTGGATGATAGTGGCAGGGATAACAACTATTGGTTTTGTTTTTATGTCGTTGGTGTTAAACCGTTTTACTAACTCTACAGTTCCATTTTGGGATGCCTGGGTAAGTGCAACTGCATGGGCGGGTATGTGGTTATTATCAAAACGAAAAATTGAAAACTGGGTGTTGTTAAATGTCTCTAATTTTTTTGCAATCCCCTTGCTGCTGTACAAACAATTACCATTGTTTGCCGCACTAACTTCTTTTCTTTTTGTAGTGGCAATCTTTGGATATCTAGATTGGCGCAAAATAATTAATAAACATAAATTAATTACCGCATGAAATTATTTAAACATCCTGCGGAATATCTATCTCCAAAACTTATAGCAGATATTAAACAATATGGTGCAGAAGCAGAACAATTGCAACGGTTGCACCCAAATCAGTTAAAGTTGATTCAACAACAAGGTTGGTTTAATCTTTTTGTTCCTACACAACTTAATGGACTCGGTTTATCACTACCGAAAGCTTTGCATGTAGAAGAAGCACTTGCATATGCAGATGGTTCTGTTGGTTGGACAGTAACGCTCTGCGCAGGTGCCGCCTGGTTTTTTGGGTTCTTACACCCAGATATAAGGCACCTTATTTTTAGCAATAAAAATGCATGTCTGGCAGGCAGCGGCAAAGCAAGTGGAATAGCTCATAAAACCGGTGATGGCTTTTTAGTAAACGGTAAATGGGACTATGCTACCGGAGCACCTTATGCGACTGCCTTTACCGCCAACTGTATTCTGCATGAAAATGATAAACCTTTGCTTGATACAGCTGGTAATCCCGTTATTCAATCTTTTTTATTTTTAAAAGAAGAAGTGACTATAAATAAAAATTGGAACAGGATGGGCATGATGGCTACAGGAAGTCATGGATTTTCTGTAACAGATACTTTGATCCCTGCCACCAGAACTTTTATTATAGATAGCAGTTATGCTAATTTACCCAACCCAATTTACCAGTATCCATTTTTGGCATTGGCGCAAACAACACTTGCAGTAAATACTAGCGGTATGGCCATGCGTTTTTTAGATATTTGTAAAAATGATTTTAGTGCCAATAAATACAAGGTATTGCACAAAAAATTAGCTGATGCTTATGTTGAAATGAATACACTAAGACAATTATTTTTTAAAGCCGTAACTGAATCATGGGCTCAATGCAAAGAGCAAAAATATTCGGAAAAGACATTTCAGAAAATTGAAAAACGTAGCAGAAAATTGGCAAATCAATCTCGAAAAATAGTAGATGATTTATATCCATTTTGTGGTATGCAGGCAGCCAATCCTTCAACCGAAATCAATAGGGTATGGCGCAATATGCATACCGCTAGTCAGCACAGTATTTTTAATGATTGATAATATTAAAACGGATGTTTGGTTTTTATGTTATTATAATTGGTTGCACATAAAGCCAACACGCAAAATCTGCGCATCATTTCTGCTCAACAGAATTCCGCTGCCCCGCATAGCCTGGATTGCAGTGGATGCCGCTGCATTTGAGCGGCAGCAACGAAAAGCCGGAGATCAATGCTCAACAAAGTTCTTCAGTTGATGCTCCTCAATCTTTTGCAATATCTCTTATGGATTTATTGTTACACTAAACTTTCCATCTGTAACAGTTTTATAACTGGGCCCTGCTCCATTGGCTGTTAGCCGTCCGTAGAAAGTACCTTTTATTTTGGTATTGGTTATTTCGGTTATAATGATGAAGAAACCGTAGTTCTGTATAGTGCCAATGTTTAAATTAGATGCTGCTGAAAAATTGCCTGTGGAAGATGCATAGTTTGTAGAATTATTGGATTGCGGATAGTTATTAATGGTGTAAGTACCTGCTGCCAATGAATTGCCAAGACGGGCAATGTTCATTGCAAAATTTTCACTGGTTGTACTGTTGGTTCCTTTTATATGTATGCCCGCATAGCCTGGTAAAGATGTATTGTCAATTCTTGCAGAGTCGGTGGTATTAAAAGTTGTGTACACACTATCTACTATACCGACAATTGAATCTGTTACTAAGGAAAACCCTGCTGCATAATTAATATTTACAGCACATATAGTGCTGCCGGTAGCAATAATTGTGTAAGCAAAAGTACCCGCTGCTGATGGTACGTTATTAATGCCTGCCCGTAAAATAATTGTCTGTGTTGCAGGCGTTGCCGCTAATATTCCCGCAGCAGAAAATGTAACGCCATTGTTACTTGTTGTTATGTTATAAGAGCCGCCTGTGGTAACGGTTACAGGTAGAGTAATAGTATTTAAAATGGTGCATGGCATTCCCTGCTGGTAAGTGCCGGTTGGCTGAGCAGTTGTACAGTTAATCGTAAATGTGGCGGGGGCCGTAGTTGTACCATAGAGTACATTAAAACTGCAATTACTTGTTCCATTTGTGATGGGGTAAATAAAAGTTCCCAGTGCTGCTGGTGTGCCGCCATTAGCAATTAATGTAATTGTTTGTCCATTACCTACAATAAGATATCCCATGCCTGAAAATGATACACCGTTAACAACCGAAGTGGTTATAGCGTAAGTGCCGGCCGTGGTTACATTAACCTGTATGCTGAGGAAATTGCTGTTGGTAGTTGCTACGCCCATATTATAAATGCCACTTTGAGTAGCAGCGGTGCAAGCATTTGGAGAACCTACAAAAGTATAGACAGCAGCAGAACTTACCCCAGCAATAGCACCACCTTCGTAGCTATAATCTTTCTGACAGGACGTGCCAACAAACAATGCAAATAGTAATAAATTAAATAAATATAAACGTTTCATTTGCTGCACTTATATTTTATAGTTTACCACATTTAATTTTAATTATTCAATTAAAATGCGGTACACAAAATAATTTTGAGAAAGTGTGTTGAAACATTAAGTTACGAAAAAAAGAAAAGTAGGTTCTTAAAGAGAATTTGTTTTTACGAGAGTGAGATTAAAATCATGGTGTTCCTTTTTATGAGGCAGCAACAGCTTACTAGTTTTAGATACTAGTTAACAGCAAGTAATATTTAAAGCAATAATTTGTTGTAAAGTATTAAGACATAAAAGATGCTAAAAAAGCTTGATACCAACGAAGGCGGAGGGAATTACCTAAGCGAACGGTTCGTAGTGACACAAACCGATGCGGGGGGAAAGGTTTACAATTTGCCCGGGCGGCTGACCTCGATTAAATATCGTATTTACCCTTATAGGCATATCTTTGATAATTCTTAGTCCAGCTCTAGAGTTGCCGCTTCTGAAAGTATAACATGGAAGAACAGGAAGAAATAGTCAACAGCCATGAGTAAATAATTCACTAACCTTAAATTTAATTGTATGCCAAACAAGACAGCAGAACCTAAAAAGAATAAGCCTACTAAAAAGAAAAGCTCCGCACAGAAGAAAGCGGATCCAAAGAAAAAAGCTCGTTAAGGTCAAAACGCAGAAAGCCCGGTTAACATCGCCGGGCTTTTTTTTACACAATTGTGGGCATTTTATTTTAATACTTTTAGCACCAAGTTTTCCGTACTTCGCAGCAAGACCTTGGCCTACACTAGCGAAGATATGCAGCATAGCAAAGTGCGAAAGGGTATGTGTGCTTATCTTAAGCTATCATCTTAATCGGCGCACAGAAAGCCTAGCTATAATACCTTCTCATCATTTCTGCTAGAGGGGGAATGGTATTTTGTTGCTTAATATTTTTCTTAGGTACTTTCATCAGTTTGCTTTTTTTGAACCATTCCTTTTGCTGCTAAACGTCCTGATTCCATAGCTGCATTTAATGAACCATTAAAAAGATAATCTCCAGCTACAAATACAGTTTCCATTACCTGACTTTTGCTAGGTTGCTCCGTCATTTTAAGATCTTTAATATCAGGTAATGCAAAATTGATTTTATAGTGCTGTATATATTTTACCAAGGAAGCCCCTGTGTATTGTTGAACTTCAATAATAACTTTCTCAATAATTTTTTCGATTGACTTCTCTTTATGCTGCACGGTTGTAACAGATAGAATGGTTTTTCCTGTAGCTGCATCTGTATAAGCGTAAAGGTTATTGGAGTAATTTCCCGGGTCAGCAATTAGTGCAATGGTGTTAGCAGGAATATTAGTTTGGTTCACTTCAAAATACAAACACATGCAACTTTTCCATGCGATTGTTGGGTTTTGATGGCCCGGTAATAAAGTAGCCGGGCTACTGGCAATGATCACTCCTTCGTGTGATATCTTTTCACCGGAGCAAAGGAAAATAGATTCATTCGTCACTTCTTCTACGGCACAGTTAAACATGAACTCTGTATGCTGCAATTTACTTTTCAATTGTTTGCTTATTTCTCCAATGCCAAGTTTAGGTATGGCTGCATTTCCTTCACCAAACATTTTGTAAACAAATTCAAACATTCTGCTGGAGGTTCTTAGGTCAGGCTCTAGAAATATGCCGGTAAAAAAAGGCTTAAAGAAACGCTCAATAATTTTTGAGGAAAAATCAAATTCAACTAAGTATTCCTGCGTTGTTTTTTCAGGCGATGCAAAGATTTCTTCTAGGGATTTAAACTTTAATTTGATGTTTAGTTTTAATATTTTCAGCTTATCTGCAATGGAACCGATATCTGACATTAATGTAGGGATAAGTATCTTCCAATTCCTTAAAGGGTCGCCAATTAAATAGGATTTGTTATTCGCATAAATCAGCGCACCTGACTCCAGTTTGCACAACTGAAGCTGATCCATATCGAGGTATTTTTTAGCCAATGGATATGCACTCAGCAGTACCTGAAAACCAAGGTCCAATTCATATCCCTTTTCATGAACGGTCTTTACTCTTCCGCCTACTTCATCGGTTTGCTCAATGATGATTGGGTGGTAGCCCGCTTGTTCAAGTTCATATGCAGCTATAAGTCCGCTTACCCCGGCACCAATAATGTATATTTTATTTTTATGTTCCATTTAATTTATTTGTGTTTCA
>JANXTG010000154.1 GCA_025352525.1 Ferruginibacter sp. | reverse complement strand
CGACTAAGCAGCCATGGCATACTGAGTATTGCCATTTAGAGTTTTCGTTTTCAGATTAAAGTGCTAATAACGCAACGCACTACATGCTTACACCTGCAAAGATCTATGCTGTCAAAACCAAAACGGCCCCGTTTTAATTGTTAAGTTTTAAATACTAAAACTTCAACAGCATTGTAAAAATAAGTAATCTTAATTATTAAGAAAACATAAAATTATGGGTGCGTGCCCCAATGCCGCAGTTCATTCAATTTAATTTATTATTTTAACTACAAAACAGTAAAAAAGTTGGCGGCAAAGGGTCGGGCTTTGCGCTATTACACCGGCACAAGGCCACACACTAAAGCTTCACCGGGGTAGCCGCTGCAATCCCTCACGCTTCAACTCCTACCCAAATTCCTGTTAGCTATGTTCCAGGAAAACTATATTTTAATTAATCTCCATTATTTTTACTACATGGAGTCCAAAGAATTTTACAGCAGCCGCATTGGTCAATTAACTGCTCAGAAAAAAAAATTACAGCAACGTAAATCTGTATTTGGCATTTTAAGGCTTGGAAGTATTATTGCAGTAATTGCCATCTTTTATTTTTTATGGTCAATAAATAAATTTTACGCCTTAGCAGCCGCTATAATAACTGCAGCTGTTTTTATACAATTAATTTATAGAGACCTTGCAAACAGAGCCGCCATAAAGCATTTGCAACAACTGTTAACTATAAATGAAAACGAGCTTCTAGCACTTGATGGTAAATATGATCATTTTGAAGATGGATTTATGTACACACCACAAGATCATTTTTATGCAAACGATATGGATGTTTTTGGTAAAGCATCTTTATACCAATTTATAAACAGAACAACCTCAGAGCCCGGTGCGGAAAAGCTGGCAGAATGGTTATTGTCTCCTGCTGATGTAGACAATATACTTTACAGACAGGAATCAACAAAAGAACTTGTAAATAAAAATGAATGGCGGCAAAACATACAGGCTATTGGGAAAGAATCGAGCATAAAAAAATCGACTGTTGCACAAATAAATAACTGGCTTACACAACCCACCCTTTTTATACAGTTTAAACTCTGGCAATGGTTACGGATAATTTTACCGGGTATTATTTTAACCATTACTGCATTGTATATTTTTGATGTAATACCAGAAAAGACATGGTATTTGTTTTTGTTTATTTATGCTGTCATTGCTTTTCAAATAAATAAGATTGTAGCACCATTACACAACCAGCTTTCATCCATGGTTAGTGATTTAAAAATACTCTCTAAAAGTATTGCTGCCATTGAATCACAGCCTTTCCACTCTAAACTGCTATCCGAGCTAAAAAATGATTTACAAAAAGAAAAAAGTAAAGCATCCTTAAAAATAAATAAGCTTCAAAAAATTCTTGACAGACTCGATTTGAGATATAATATGGTCATTTCTATACCTATTAATATCCTTCTCATGTGGAATTTACAGCAGGTACTTGATCTTGAAAAATGGAAAAAAGAAAATGATACAGATGTAAATAAATGGTTTGATATACTTGCTACTTTTGAAGTGCTGAACAGTTTTGCCTCGCTTCATTTTAATCATCCGGAATGGGTTTTTCCTACACTTTTAGAAGAGCATTTTCAAATAAATGCGGTTGAGCTTGGCCACCCATTAATACACAGCAGTAAAAGAGTAAATAATTATATTGACATTAAAACAGCAGGAGAAATAATGCTTGTTACGGGCAGCAATATGGCAGGCAAAAGTACATATCTGCGGAGTATCGGCATCAACACAATTCTTACTATGGCCGGTGCCGTTGTCTGCGCAAAACATTTTGAAATTTCACGTGTGCAATTGCTCAGCAGTATGCGCATTGCAGATAATCTTGCAGAAAGCACTTCTACATTTTATGCTGAATTAAAAAAATTAAAAACAGTTATTGAAAAAATAAATGCCGAAGAGAAAGTTTTTATTTTATTGGATGAAATTTTACGGGGAACGAATTCTCTTGACCGACATACCGGCTCTGAGGCTTTGATAAGACAGTTGATAAAACAAAAAGCAGCAGCAATACTTGCTACGCATGATGTTGATTTGGCTGCGCTGGAAAATGAATTCCCAAACAATATTTTAAATTACCATTTTGATGCGCAGGTAAACGGCGAAGAATTATATTTTGATTATAAATTAAAAACCGGCGTTTGTACCAATATGAATGCTAGTTTGCTCATGAAAAAAATTGGACTGGAATTATAGTTTTAATTTATTTCAACTGAAAAAAGTATCAAAAACCTACTTAAAAAAAAGTAAAATATCGACTCCTCTATTGCATAATAAAGGATGAATATAGGTATGCTGTACAAGTTCACAACGATGATGACCGTAGCTGCTACTTTTTTTGGACAAAAAAACTAAACTTTTTTGTGCAAAATCGAATTTGCTTTTCCAGTTAACATAGGCACAAAACTAAAATTCTCAAACAACTCTTCACTGTAAGTTCCGTCAGCATTTTTGGTTAACCGAAGCATGCGTTGCTGCAAACCTTCATCTACCGGAATTACCATAAAACCACCGGGTTTTAACTGCTGTATAAGTTTCGGCGGAATAAATGGAGCAGCAGCCGTTATAATTACTTTATCGAAAGGCGCATAAGTTGGCAATCCTTCAAAACCATCGCCGTAAAAAAACTTTAGATTATGGTATTTGCTTTTAAAAATATATAGCTTTGTTTTATCGAATAAATTTTTCTGACGCTCAATCGTAAATACTTTTGCGCCAAGTTCTGCCAATACTGTTGCCTGATAAATACTTCCCGTACCGATCTCCAAAACCTTTTCATTTCTTTTAATTTGTAGTAATTGCGTTTGGTAAGCAACGGTGTAAGGTTGTGATATTGTTTGTCCGTCAGATATTGGAAACGCCCGATCTTCGTATGCGATATTATCAAATGCACTGTCCATAAAAGAATGTCGTGGAATATTATTCATGGCATTTAAAACAGCCTCATCAGATATTCCTTTCTCCCGTAAAACATCCATTAATTTTTTGCGCAGGCCTTTGTGGCGATAAGTGTCTTCGTTAATATTCATGGTAATACTGCAATATAAAAAAAGCCGAACAATGTCCGGCTACTTTTATTTTATAATTTATTTTCAAATATTATTTTGGAACTACAATCCCATATCTTTTATGATTGCTACAATTTTATCATCGAGCATTTTTTCAGTTTCATGAAATTTT
>JANXTG010000131.1 GCA_025352525.1 Ferruginibacter sp. | reverse complement strand
AACATTACGATATCATTGGTACCCGGTATTAATGCTGCCGATAATATTTCTTTTACTTTAGTCTTCTCCCTGCACAAAAAATTATATAAAGTTCAATCACGTTTTATGCAGCAATTTTTCAACATGATTTTTTACAGAATTAGTAACTCTTTTGTGTTCTGCAATAATCGTATTGTCAATTCTGTCAGCCAAAACTAAGAGAATTAATTTTAGTTATTACCACATCTTCCGCTACTGATATTTGTTGTGCAAGCAGTTTTTTACTAAATGTTACAGTCAAAAAAATTCTACTTTTTAATTTATCTTTAATGATATGGTTAAAGAATTTTTAAATCAAATGATATTCCTCAGCCAATTCTTTAAAAACCTTTAATTGCTGCAGTATATGGCTGCAATTAGAGGTTTTTATTCTAAAATAATTTTATGAAACAATATGCTTTCCTTTTTCTGTTGGTTTTTTTTATGGGTGAATTTGTTTCGGGTCAATCACCGGAGGTATTAATGATAAGAAACTACGGAATAAAAAATGGGGGCAATATAATTGAAGAATTTTCTGCATTTCTTTCCATACCAAATGTTGCTGCTGATGCCGCAGGCCAGCAAAAAACTGCCGCTTTTATAATGGCAATGATGAACAAAAGAGGGATTGAAAAAGTACAGCTTTTAACTGCAAATACTGCAGGTGTACCGCCTGTGGTTTATGGCGAAGTAATGGTACCGGGCGCAAAACAAACTCTAATTTTTTATGCGCATTACGATGGACAACCTGTAAACCCGGCGCAATGGGCAAAGGAACTGCAGCCTTTTCAACCAAAATTATTTTCCGATGCAATAGATAATAACGGTAGCAATATTGCTTTTCCGGCAGATAAAAAATACAACCCAGACTGGCGAATATATGCCCGCAGCGCATCTGACGATAAAGCAGGAATAGATGCAATTTTAAATGCGTACACGACCATCAGTAAAAGCGGATTAATACCCAACTGTAATATTAAATTTTTTTTTGAAGGAGAAGAAGAAGCCGGGTCTACCCATTTAAATGAAGTGCTGGAAAAGTACAAAACTTTACTTCAGTCTGACTTGTGGATTATATGCGACGGACCTGTGCACCAGTCAGGCAAAAAACAAATTGTGTTTGGTGTTCGTGGCGATACACATATTGACCTAACGGTATATGCTTCCAAAAGACCCTTACACAGCGGGCATTATGGCAACTGGGCACCAAACCCTGCCATGATGCTGGTAAAATTATTGGCTTCCATGAAGGACGAAAATGGCAGGGTAACAATTAAAGGATTTTACGATGATGTAACGCCATTAAAACCATCAGAAAAAAAAGCGCTCTATCAAGTACCACGAGTTGATGATCAAATGAAAAAAGAACTGGGAATAACCAATATTGAAATGCAGGGACTTTCGCTGAGTGAAGCCATTAACCAACCATCTTTAAATATAAATGGCATGCAAAGCGGTAATGCTGGCAAAATGGCTTCCAACCAAATACCTACAACTGCAACTGCTGTGCTGGATTTACGGTTGGTATTGGGTAATGACTGGAAAAGACAGCAACAAAAGGTTATCAATCATATAAAAGCAAAAGGCTATTATGTAACAGAACAAGAACCTACAGATGAAGAGAGAAATAAATATGCAAAAATTATAAAAGTATTACCCGGACAAGATGGAATGAATGCGCAACGTACATCTATGGATCTGCCAATTATACAAAAAGTTATTGCAGCAGTTAAAACTACTACTCCAGATCAAATAGTGTTGCAACCAACAATGGGTGGCAGCCTTCCACTATATTTATTTGAAAAATACCTGCATGCAATAACTGTTACTGTGCCAATAGCAAATCATGATAATAACCAACATGCAGAAAATGAAAATATTCGCATCGGTAATTTATTTGATGGCATAGAAACTATGGGTGTGCTAATGATGATGAAATAAATACTTAGAATTATTAAATAGAACAACTATTAAATACCACAGAACAGACAGAACATTTGCAAGTGGAGAACATTTAAAAGAGATAAAGATTTTAATTTTTTTAGAAATCGATTTAATCTTTTCTGAGGTGACCTTAAAGCAAATATCTCATATCAAAACAAGAGTATAAAAAGTTATATAAATGATAAAAATAATGATGTTTACTTTTTTTCCATTTGTCTCTTTTTCTCAGATAAAAAAAGAAGATTATCCAATTTATACCGGAAAAGATTTAGGTGTTTTTTACAGTCCCACATCAACACTATTTAAAATATGGGCACCAACTGCTACTTCAGTTAAACTAAGGCTTTACAGTGAAGGAGCCGGCGGCAGCGCCCTCTTTGAAATTGCTATGCAAAAGGCTTCAAAGGGGATTTGGAAAGCCAACATCAAGAAAAATATAAAAAATATTTATTACACATTTCAGGTAGAGGCTGATGGTAAATTATTGAAGGAGACGCCTGATATCTATGCAAAAGCAGTAGGTGTAAATGGGCAGCGGGGTATGGTAGTAAATATGGCAGAAACAAACCCAACTAACTGGCAAAATGATAAAAGACCTTCACTAAAAAACTTTACAGATATTGTTTTGTATGAGTCGCATGTAAGGGATTTTTCCATCAGCAAAAATTCGGGTATAAAAAACAAAGGAAAATTTTTAGGGCTTACAGAAACCGGCACAAAAAGCATTGATGGCCTTGCTACAGGGCTTGATCATTTAAAAGAACTTGGTATAACACATTTGCATTTATTGCCTTCTTTCGATTTTAATTCTGTTGATGAAACAGTACCTGATTTAAAATACAACTGGGGTTACGATCCGCTAAATTATAATGTGCCCGAAGGAAGTTATGCAACGGATGCCTATGATGGAAAGGTTCGCATAAAAGAATTTAAGAAAATGGTGCAAGCCCTGCATGCCAATGGTATTGGGGTAATAATGGATGTTGTTTACAACCACACATCAAACAGAGAAACGCCTTTTAACCATTTTGTTCCGGATTATTTTTATCGTAAAAAAGCAGATGGTTCCTATTCAGATGCTACTGGTTGCGGCAATGAAACAGCATCCGAAAAAACGATGATGCAAAAGTTTATGATTGAATCGGTAACGCATTGGGTAAAGGAATACCACATAGACGGTTTTAGGTTTGACCTGATGGGTGTGCATGATATTGAAACGATGAATAATTTAAGTGATGCTTTACATAAAATTGATAAGCGCATTTTTATTTATGGTGAGGGTTGGACGGCAGGTGCAAGTCCTTTACCGGAAGCATTGCGTGCGGTAAAAAAGAATGTAAATAAATTGCACAAGATTGCAGCATTTAGTGATGACTTAAGAGATGGCTTACATGGGCCATACAATAATATAAATGAGAAAGGATTTGTAAGTGGTGGAATAGGCTTAAAGGAAAGTATAAAATTTGGGATTGTAGCAGCTACCCAACACCCACAAATAAATTACAGCCTTGTAAATTATTCAAAAGAACCATGGGCTCTAGGGCCTTCGCAAACCATCAGTTATGTTTCGTGCCATGATGATAATACTTTGTTTGACCGCTTAAAATTAGGCAACCCAAAAGCAACAGAATCAGATATTATAAAGATGGATAAGCTCAGTCAAAC
This sequence comes from Ferruginibacter sp., assembly GCA_025352525.1. Classification (GTDB taxonomy): domain Bacteria; phylum Bacteroidota; class Bacteroidia; order Chitinophagales; family Chitinophagaceae; genus Ferruginibacter. Next base: position 2,488 of record JANXTG010000131.1, on the reverse strand, counting down.
TATTGTGCTCACATCGCAGGGAGTGCCATTTTTACACTCGGGCGCAGAGATGTTACGTACAAAAAAAGGCATTGCCAACTCATATAATTTACCTGACTCCATTAATGAGATTGACTGGAGCAGAAAATTAACCTACAATAATGTTTTTAATTATTACAAAGAATTAATTGCTTTGCGAAAGAATCATTCTGCATTTAGAATGACAACAACAAAAATGATTCAGCAGCATCTACAATTTATTGAAACCGAAGATCCTCTTCTTGTAATTTACCAATTAAACAATCACGCAAACGATGACAGCTGGAAAGATATTATTGTATTGCTAAATGGCGAAGCCAAAAGTAAAAACTTGACATTGCCGGCTGGAAATTGGACATTGATCGCTGACGGAAATACCATCAATGAAAAAAGTTTAATGCAGTTTAGCGGAGAAATTTTGCTGCCTGCCACTACCGGATATATTTTGTATAAAAAAAATTAAAATCATAAACAGAAATTAAAATGCCACAACTTTTAAAAGACGGGGCATTTTAAATAATAACTATTTTATCTTCTGCTTACTTTAGAAAGCAGTCTAAGTATTTCCAGATATAGCCAAACAATTGTAACCATTAAACCAAATGCACCATACCATTCCATATATTTTGGTGCACCCATTTCGCTGCCACGTTCTATCATATCAAAATCAAGTATAAGATTAAGCGCAGCTACAGCTGTTACTACCAACGAAAAGATGATTCCGAATGTACTGCCTTCATGTAAAAAAGGCATATTTTCGAACCCAAACATGCGTAATACCATCACGACCAAATAAAATATACCAATACCAACAGTAGCAGTAATAATTACTGATTTAAATTTTTCAGTTGCTTTTATAATTCTAAAGCTGTAAAGTAAATACATGGCAACTGCAACGCCCAATGTTAGGCCGACTGCATTTATGACTAGGTTGGGTGCTCTTTCTGCAAATGCATTGTTGTACATGGCAGATATTGCACCTAAAAATAAACCTTCCAGCAATGCATAAATAGGAGCAAGAAACGGAGACCATTCTTTTTTAAATGTAATAGTAATTGCTACAGCTAAACCGCCAAGTGCGCCTGTCCAAATCATTCCATTGACTGAGCCACCTTCTGCAAACTGCTTCCACGAATAAAAGGAACTTGCTAATACCATAATTAAAAGAAATCCAAATTTCTGCAAAGCGCCTCTTACCGTCATTGCGTTTTCCATGTTTAATACATCGGGAATAGCAGTGCTTGTAAATTTCTTTTCTGACAGAGCTGGATTGCTCGATTGAAATAATGCCATTTTATAATCAGTTTTAGATTATAAAGATACAACATCTGCTTATTTTGAATACCGCTGCATTGCTATATTATTTACTGTTTAACGTATTATTTTACCAAACTCCTGATATACACTTAAACGTAAAAATTAATACATTGATTGTTTATTAGGCATCTTATACCGGCTTTACAAATTATTGAAATATGCAAACCGTTATCTTTGCCAAATGGAAAATTTGCGGGCATTAATTGATAACTACAAGGCTGAAATAAATAACCAACATCCTGCAACAGCAGAAGAAAAAGAAGCATTTCGTATTAAATACCTAGGTACAAAAGGACTTTTAAAAACCATTATGGGCGAAATGAGGAATGTGGCTGTGGAGAATAAAAAAGAAGCAGGTCAGTTATTAAACGAGTTTAAAGTATTTACCGAAGATAAATTTGCTTCTTTTACTGTGTTGGAAAACGAAGATTCAAAAAAAACAGTTCCGGATATGGATCTTACTTTACCCGGCACACCTGCACCTTTAGGCACTAGACACCCTATAAGTATAGTAAAAAACAAAATCATATCCATTTTTAATAAACTTGGATTTTCCGTTGCTGAGGGACCTGAAATTGAAGATGATTTTCATAACTTTTCTGCGCTTAATTTGCCTGAAAATCACCCTGCAAGAGATATGCAGGATACATTTTACATAAACCAAAATCCCGACTGGTTACTGCGAACCCATACAAGCAGCGTGCAAATACGGGAAATGCAAAAAGGAAAACTTCCGCTGCGTATAATTTGCCCGGGCCGTGTTTTTAGGAATGAAACCATAAGCGCAAGAGCACATTGTTTTTTTAACCAGGTGGAAGGATTGTACATAGCAGAAAATGTTTCGTTTGCAGATCTAAAACAGACACTTTATTTTTTTGTTACCGAAATGTTTGGGGCAGATGTAAAAGTGCGGTTTCGTCCTTCTTATTTTCCGTTTACGGAGCCAAGTGCAGAAATGGATATCAGTTGCCTTATTTGTGGTGGAGAAGGATGCAGTGTTTGTAAAAAAACAGGATGGGTAGAGATTTTAGGTTGTGGAATGGTTCACCCTAAGGTTTTGGAAAACTGCGGTATTGACAGTAATAAATATACAGGTTTTGCTTTTGGAATGGGCATTGAAAGAATAACGATGCTTACGTATCAAATTAAGGAT
>JANXTG010000129.1 GCA_025352525.1 Ferruginibacter sp. | reverse complement strand
AATAAATTTAAATGGTGATCCTGCAATAAAAATCAACGCTTTTCCAAAAGCAGATTATGTTATAGAAGAACAGTCTGTCGTTATATCTCCAAATATTATAACAGTTGCTGATCCGTCATTTAATGTAAAAGTTAATATGCGCAATATTGGAAAAGCTGTGGGGGATTCTATACGTATTTCAGTAAAAAGGTTGTTGCCAAATAGTTCGATCCCGGTAATGATAAAGGATACTTTAATACCGGGAATTAAATATGCTGACAGCTTAAATTTAAATGTTCCTATAAACCCTTCTACAGATAATGGGCTAAATAAAATTATTGTTGAACTCGACTGGACAAATAAAGTATCTGAGATTTATGAAACTAATAATAAAATAACAAAAGATGTTTTCATATTTGAGAACACACTAAGTCCTGTTTTTCCTTATAATTTTTCTATTGTAAATATGCAGAACATTACTTTTTCTGCTAGCACTGCTAATCCTTTAATTGGTCAAAGTAGTTACTCAATGGAATTAGATACTACTGAACTCTTTAATTCGCCTTCCAAAAAAACCTATACCCAAACAAGTGTAGGCGGTGTTATACAATTTACTCCTACGAATGTAACTTTTACTGATAGCACAGTTTATTATTGGAGAACTGCAGTTGTTCCACTAACAGGTACAACTATCTGGAACAATTCCTCATTCGTATATCTTCCTGCAAGTACTCCAGGTTTTAATCAATCACATTATTTTCAAAAATTAAAAAGTAATTACAATCCAAACATATATTTAAGTACATCGAGAGATTTAAAATTTACTTCAATTAATACACTTTTAAATGTTTCTACAGGTAACTACCCACCTAATGATTTTCCCGAAACAAATGTTAATTTGGGAGCATTCAATATTAGCAGTTGGGGTACAAGATTCAATACTTTTCAGTTTACAGTACTTAATGGCATTACGGGATCTGTTATTAAAAATGCTCCAGGAGGATTATATGGCAGTAACGCTCCGAGTATTGATAATCCAAGATTAAATCAATTTGAATTCTTTTTTGGAGATCTAACAAATAGAAACAAAATAGTTGATTTTTTAAACATAATGCCAAATGATGCGGTCATAATTATGTACCCTTTGTTATTTAATAATTCTGTAAATTCTTATGTAAACCAATGGCAAACTGATCCAACTTCTTCAACAGTTCCAAATTTGTATGATAAATTAAAAGGTTATGGTTTTACAATGATTGATTCCTTTTACAGAAATCGGGCTATGATTTTTAAGTTTTCTAAAGATAATTCTACGCTATCATTTCAAAAAGTGGGGAATACAAAAGAAGAGATCATAACTGCTCAAATTCCTATTACACTAACAAATGTAAATGGAGTTATAACGTCACCCATTTTTGGTCCTGCAAAATCATGGGATCAATTTCATTGGAGAGGAAATTCTTTGGATTCGCCTAATAAAGATTCTATTAGTTTTGAAATAATTGGCATATCGCCAACAGGAACACAATCTTTATTATACACTATAGATTCTACAACAAAAGATTTCAATATTTCAGGCATAAATGCTTTAAACTTTCCTTACCTAAAAGTAAAATTTAATAATATTGACAGTCTAAAAGGAACCCCATATCAACTTAAATACATTAGGGTAAACTATGTTCCGGTACCCGAAGGAGCAGTAGCGCCAAATATTAAATTTACAATGAAGGATACTGTAGAAGCGGGTGAGAAAATCGCTTTTTCAGTTGCATTTAAAAATATTAGCCTGGTACAGTTCGACAGCCTGATGAAAATAAATTTAAGAATTAAAACCGCTAGTAATTTTGATAGTATAATAAATATAATCCCGGGTAAAATCCTTTTGGCAGGAGATACTTTAATAGCTTCTTACAACATTCCATCAGAAAAATATCCCGGAAAAAATACTTTATTTATAGAATTTAATCCGGCAAATAGCCAACCGGAACAGTTCCATTTTAATAATTTTTTATATAAAGACTTTTTTGTAAAATCAGATATTTTTAATCCATTACTTGATGTAACTTTTGATGGTGTTCATATTTTAAGCAGAGATATTGTAGCATCAAAACCTACTATTATAATTAAATTAAAAGATGAAAGCAGGTCACTTGCGTTAAAAGATACCGGTCTTATAAAAGTACAACTGCGATATCCTGACCAAACACTTAGAAATTTTAATTTTGGTGATACCCTTCGTTTTATTCCCGCAAACTTAAGTTCAGGCGAAAATGCTGCAACAGTAGAGTTTAAACCTTTTTTGCCAAAAGATGGAGAGTACGAATTAATTGTTTCCGGCAAAGATGTATCGGGAAATACAGCAGGAGCATTAAATTATAGGACTGTGTTTACGGTAATAAATAAACCGATGATAAGTGAGTTGCTCAATTATCCAAATCCGTTTACAACATCTACTGCATTTGTATTTACGCTAACTGGAAGCCAGATACCGCAAAATATGCGGATACAGGTTTTGACAATTACTGGTAAGATTGTAAGAGAAATAACAAAAGAAGAACTAGGATCAATTCATATTGGAAGAAATATTACAGATTTTAAATGGGACGGCACTGATATGTATGGGCAAAAGCTTGCGAATGGCGTTTATATTTATCGAGTAATTACAAACTTAAATGGTAAATCGTTTGAAAAATATAAAGCAGAAGGAGATGATACAAATAAGTATTTTAATAAAGGATACGGTAAAATGTATCTGATGAGATAAAATTATTTAATGGAAATGGAGCCCTGCCTTTGCGGGGCTTTTTTTATACTTTTGCTAAAAAATAAATATGGCCAAAATAGGGATAAATATTGCAACAGGGAGCCTGCAAAAAGAAGAGATAATTGTTGGAATAGATTTAGGAACAACGAATAGCCTAGTTGCCATTATACATCCCGAAACAAAGCAGCCAATTGCTTTAAAAGAGCACAACACCAATACTCTTGTACCTTCTGTGGTTTATTTTAATAAACTAGGAGATATTTTAGTGGGAGATGAGGCAAAAGAATTTTTAATATCAGCACCCGAAAGAACAATCTTTTCTGCAAAAAGATTATTAGGTAAAAATTATGGTGATATTAAAAACAACGCTTCTTTTTTTTCTTATAAAATTATTGATGAAGATGCAAATAGGCAGGTAAAAATTAAAATCGATAATAAATTTTATTCGCCTGTAGATTTATCAGCATTAATTTTAAAAGAATTAAAAACGAGGGCTGAGCATATTTTAAAAACACCTGTTCATAAAGCTGTAATAACTGTACCTGCATATTTTAACGATGCACAAAGGCAGGCAACGAGAGATGCGGGTAAGCTTGCAGGGCTTGATGTGTTGAGAATAATAAACGAACCCACGGCAGCAAGCCTTGCCTATGGTTTAGGCATAAAAAAAGAGGGTCAAAAAACTATAGCAGTTTATGATTTGGGTGGCGGTACTTTTGATATCTCTATTTTAAACATTAATGAAGGTGTTTTTGAAGTGCTATCCACAAATGGCGACACCTATTTAGGTGGTGATGATTTTGATATGGCCATTTTGAAATACTGGCAAAAGAAAATGAATATTTCTGATGAAGAACTTTTAAATAATCCGTCTTTAATGCAGGCATTAAGGTTAAAGGGGGAAGAGGCAAAAAAATACCTATCTACAAATGAATTTTATACTACAACATTAAACGACAAAATGTTAAGCTTAACTAAAAATGATTTAAATAATCTTTTAAAACCTTTAATAAATAAAACAATTGTGTGCTGTAAAAAAGCAGTAAAAGACGCAGGATTATCACTAAATAAAATTGATGAAATCATTATGGTTGGCGGAAGCACAAGAGTGCCGTTGGTAAATGATATCGTTGGAGAATATTTTGGTAAAGTTGTTAATAACAGCGTCAATCCTGATGAGATTGTTGCTTTAGGAGCCGCCATACAAGCTGATATCCTTGCGGGTAACAATAAAGATGCATTGTTGCTTGACATTACTCCTTTGAGCTTGGGAATAGAAACAGCAGGGGAATTGATGGATGTAATTATTGCACGGAATTCAAAAATTCCATCTTCAGCAGCAAGGGAATATACAACGCAGGTTGATGGACAGATTAACATGCGGATAAGCATTTACCAGGGCGAACGTGATATTGTAAAAGACAATAGATTACTTGCAACTTTAAATTTAAAAGGAATTCCCGCTATGCCTGCTGGATTGGCAAAAGTATCGGTGAGTTTTATAATAAATACGGATGGTATTTTAACGGTAAAAGCAAAAGAATTACGGAGTGGTGTTGAACAGTTTATTGAAATTAAATCGCAACTAGGTATAGATGATGAAACAGTAGAAAAAATGTTGTTGGATGCTATGTCAAATGCTAAAAATGACATTTCTGCACGTGCGCTTGCTGAAGCCTCTACAGAAGGTGAGCAGCTTTTAAAAACGACGGAACGTTTTCTGCAAAAAAATGCAGGTTTGTTAATAGAAAACGAATTAGCTGAAACAGCGGAAGCCATGCAATCACTACAATTGGCATTAACCGTGGCAGATAAAAATTTGATACAAAACAAGACAGAAATGCTGAACGATATCTCCCGACCTTATGCGGAAAGAATAATGAACAGTGCGGTAGGAGAGGCAATGAAAGGAAAAAATATATTTTGATTAAAATTAAAAAATGCTGCTTAAAGAAAGGCTTAATAACAATTATGATTTTTTAAGAGTATTTGCTGCTTTATGCATTACACTAACTCATTCATACAACTTAATTTTAAAAAACGATGATGAACCCCTTATGAAATTAACGGGGAATCGCTTTGACTTTTCCTTTATTGGGTTATCAATTTTTTTCTCTATTAGCGGTTATCTTGTAACAAAAAGTGCGTTCACTTCTCTCTCATTTAAAAATTATATTTGGAAACGATTTTTAAGAATACAACCTATGTTAATGCTGGTTTGTCTTTTGAGTGTGTTTTTAATCGGTCCTATTTTTTCTTCGTTAAATATGAATGAATATTTTAAGGAACAAGACACTTATACATATTTCAGGAATATAATGCCATTATTTGGGATACAGTTTACATTGCCACAAGTATTTACTTATAACATAGCTGAAAATGGCTTAAATGGTTCATTGTGGACTTTGATAGTGGAAGAAAGACTTTATTTATTGTTGGGACTGCCTTTTCTTTTTAAAAGATTTAGTAAAAAAATATTGATCAGTTTAATTTTAATTTTAAATATTTTATTTTTTTTGCACTTTGCATTTTTTAATGAAAATTTAATCAAATATTTTAATGGTAATCATGTATTTTATGTTTTGATTTTCTTAAACAGCTCTGCTTTCTTTTTATTAGATGTTGATTTTTCAAAGTATTCAAAATCTGTTTTAATTTTTTTAGGAATTATTTCGTTACTTATTTTATCTATATTTTTATCTCTTGAAAAATCATTTCATATTATTTTAATACCTTTTATTGTAATTATGATTGCTCATTTAAAAGGGTCTACAAACAAGGCAGGACGATATGGAGATTTTACTTATGGAATTTATGCATTTTCTTTTCCTGTACAGCAAATATTAATTTCAACTAAATTAATAAAAGATAGTCCTCTAAATCTTTTTTTTATTACTCTTCTAATAGTTATTCCTATTGCCATTTTAACTTGGCATATGATGGAAAAAAAAATGTTAGCTCTTAAAAATTGTATTAAATAATTTTTACTTTATTCATCCTCTCTACATACTTCCCAATCATGTCAAATTCAATATTTACCTTATCGTTTATTTGTAATGTATGCATATTGGTATGCTCGTATGTATAAGGTATAATAGCAACTGTAAAACTGTTATCCGTTACATTAAAAATGGTAAGGCTTATACCATTAAGTGAAATAGATCCTTTTTCAATAATGAGAGATGCAAATTTTTCGTCAAAGTAAATTACATACTCCCAACTGCCGTCTTTTGTTATTGCATTAATACATTTTCCTACATTATCTACATGGCCTTGAACAATATGACCGTCTAATCTTCCATCAAACCGAAGAGATCTTTCTAAATTCACTACTGTCCCGATTTTCCATTTCGATAGGCTTGTTTTCTTTAAAGTTTCCTCTATAGCGGTTACAGTGTACCTGTTATTGTCAATGGTTTCAACTGTTAAACATACGCCGCTATGGCTCAAACTCTGGTCTATTTTTAGTTCAGAAGTTAAGGTAGCACTTATTGTAAGTGTTACATTGCTCCCTTTTGTCTGTACATTTTCTATTGTACCTAATTGCTCGATTATTCCTGTGAACATGATACAATATTAGCATTTTATTGATAATATTTCTTTTTTTAAATTTTTATTTTATATTTGCAAATCTAATTCACCAAAAAGAGGTAAAACCACAATGTTAATAATTGATTCTAAAGATTGCGAAAATATAGACAAGGCACTTAAAAAGTATAAAAAGAAATTCGAAAAAAGCCGTACACTTTTACAGTTAAGGGAAAGACAAGCTTTTATAAAGCCATCTATCCGTCGCAGAATGGAAGTTTTGAAAGCTGTTTACAAGCAGCAGCTTTCAGAAGGTAAATTTGATTAAGATTATTTAATTTATAGTTTAAAACTGATGGTAGGTTATATTAACTTTATTCATCAGTTTTTTTATGGCCCTACCTCATCAAACTCTTCAGCAGAATTTTATTGAGTTTCTGCAGTTTCAGAAACGGTTTAGTAAGCATACTATTATTTCGTATCAAAACGATTTAAATTCTTTTTTTGCTTTTCTTTATCTAAAGTTTCCCGACACTTCGATAGATAAAATTAAAGTTGTTTATGTAAGAAGCTGGCTTGCTGAAATGAAAGAGAATAAAATGAGCGCTCGTTCATTAAACAGAAAAATTTCTTGCCTAAGATCCTTTTTTAAATATCTCCTAAAAAATAAGGTAGTTCTTGTAAATCCTGTAAATGGAATTACTTCTCTTAAAATGCCAAAAAAACTTCCTCAGTTTATTGTTGAAAATGATATTGAAAAAATATTTACATCTACCGAATTTCCTGAAGGATTTAGAGGCACAACCGAAAAACTAATCTTGCAGATTTTATATTTTACAGGTATAAGAAAAGCAGAATTAATTGCTTTAAAGGACAGTGATATTGATAGAATGAATTCTCAGATAAAAGTTTTTGGGAAAGGCAGTAAACAAAGAATCATTCCGGTAAATAATTTGTTGGTAAATGATTTAAAGTCTTATACAGATAAAAAGAAAGAATTGAATATATACAATGAACATCATCATTTCTTCGTTACTGAAAATGGAATAGCATTTGATCCTAAACAAGTTTACAATATTGTAAAAAAATATCTTTCACAAATAACTACAATCGAAAAAAAAAGCCCTCATATCTTACGTCATACTTTTGCTACTCATTTAATGAACAACGGAGCAGAATTAAATGCGGTTAAAGAACTATTGGGCCATGCAAGTCTTGCTGCTACTCAAATCTATACTCACAACAGTATTGAAAAGCTGAAAGATGTATATAAAAAAGCACATCCCAAAGCCTAAATTTTTAACAGCAAAAAATAAAATTTTCAAAATATTTTGCATTAACTTGTAATTATAAATGTTTTCTTTATTCTGTCTCATTTTTGCGAAGCCTATGTAACATATTTACCTGATTAATTTTTATTTTTCACCCAATAAAAAAATGATTATGAACGTAAACATTCAGACAGTACATTTTGATGCAGATTCCAAATTAGTAGACCACATTGAAAGCAAATGTGAAAAAATTTTGCAATTTCATGATAGAATAACAAAAGTTGATGTGTACTTAAAATTAGACAATATTGTACACAACATTAAAGACAAGATTGCTGAGATTAAAGTGTTAATACCGGGTCACGAATTTTTTGTAAAACATTCTTCCAAATCTTTCGAGGAGAGTTTTGATGGGGCTTTAGATGCAGTGATAAATCAAATAAAAAGAAAGAAAGAAAAATTAGCAGCATAATCCTAAAAAGTTTGAAAGCAAAGGCTGCCAAAAAAATTGGCAGCTTTTTTTATGAAATTGAAAAAAATCGATTAGCATTTACCGGCTGAAGTGCTTTAAACTTCGTAATTAAATTATTTGTATTAGCATTTATCTCAAAAATAATTTTTCAAACTTTTTCTATTAAAAATTTTCTCTTACATTTGCATTCCTAAAAAAAACAGTCTTAAATTTTAATGTTCTGTTTTAGGAAAAGTTCTTATTGATAAGCCGAAATAGCTCAGTTGGTAGAGCAACTGATTTGTAATCAGTAGGTCGCTGGTTCGACTCCAGTTTTCGGCTCATTTTGTTTATGTTTTTTTAATTACTTTCTGACAAAAGTTTTTTTAAAATTGTATCAAAATATGACAAATTTAAGGGCAGATGGCCGAGTGGTTAAAGGCGACAGACTGTAAATCTGTTCTCTCACGAGTACGTAGGTTCGAAACCTACTCTGCCCACGAAAAATGATTAGTTAACTTACAAGTTTGCTAATTTATAGTTCTTTTAAAAATTGAAGTATTCCAATTAGTATGTTTCAGATCTAGCTAATTGGCACATTAACCAGCGGAAGTAGCTCATTTGGTAGAGCGGTAGCCTTCCAAGCTTCAGGTGGCCGGTTCGAGCCCGGTCTTCCGCTCTTTATGCAGTCCGCAATTAACATAACAATTGCTGGCTGCATATTGTTTACTGCCAACTGACTAGCCGTCGTAGCTCAGGGGTAGAGCGCTTCCTTGGTAGGGAAGAGGTCGTGAGTTCGATTCTCACTGATGGCTCAATTTAAATAAAAATCTGAAAAGGTTTAAAAATACAGTCCTTGATTTATCAGACTTTAAATGAAAATCTAATTTTCAAAACAAATATTAAAATTTAAAAAATGGCAAAAGAATCATTCAAGAGGGATAAACCCCATCTTAACGTTGGTACCATCGGTCACGTGGATCATGGTAAAACAACACTAACAGCCGCTATAACCGATGTTTTGTCAAAAAGAGGTTTAGCGGTTAAAAAGAATTATGATGATATTGATGGTGCTCCGGAAGAGAAGGAAAGGGGTATAACAATTAATACAGCTCACGTGGAATATGCTACTGACACCCGTCATTATGCTCACGTAGATTGTCCAGGTCACGCCGATTATGTAAAGAACATGATTACTGGTGCTGCTCAAATGGATGGTGCAATTTTAGTTGTAGCTGCAACCGATGGTCCAATGCCTCAAACAAAAGAACATATCCTTCTTGCCCGTCAGGTAGGTGTTCCTCAACTTGTTGTATTTATGAACAAGGTTGATTTGGTAGATGACCCGGAATTACTTGAATTAGTAGAAATGGAAGTTCGTGAATTGCTTTCTTCTTACGGTTTTGACGGTGATAATACACCAATCATACAAGGATCTGCAACCGGTGCATTAGCCGGTGATGAAAAGTGGATTGCGAAGATTAACGAATTGATGGATGCTGTGGATAGTTATATTCCAGTTCCACCACGTTTAGTAGATTTGCCTTTCCTAATGTCTGTAGAGGATGTATTCTCTATTACAGGTCGCGGTACTGTTGCTACAGGTCGTATTGAAAGAGGTCGTATTAAAGTAGGTGAAGCAATTGAAATCGTTGGATTAATGGAAAAACCATTAGCATCTACTTGTACCGGTGTCGAAATGTTCAAAAAATTACTTGACGAAGGCGAAGCCGGAGATAATGCAGGTCTATTGTTACGTGGTATTGAAAAAACTCAAATCCGTCGTGGTATGGTTCTTTGTAAGCCTGGTTCAATCACTCCACATACTGAATTCAAAGGTGAGGTTTACGTCCTTTCAAAAGAAGAAGGTGGTCGTCATACTCCGTTCTTTAACAAATACCGCCCTCAATTTTATTTCCGTACGACAGATGTAACTGGAGAAGTTACATTGAACGAAGGAACTGAAATGATAATGCCGGGTGACAACACAAACTTTACAGTAAAACTTATCCAGCCTATTGCAATGGAGAAAGGTTTGAAATTTGCTATCCGTGAAGGTGGTCGTACAGTTGGTGCAGGTCAGGTTACAGAAATTCTTAAATA
>JANXTG010000107.1 GCA_025352525.1 Ferruginibacter sp. | reverse complement strand
ATTATTTGAACTCTTTATGGTGATTTTGCCGAGGGTGTTCACCTCTTCCCATACCGAACAGAGAAGTTAAGCCCCTCATGGCCGATGGTACTGCACAAAAATGTGGGAGAGTAGGTAGTTGCCATATTTATTAAATTAACCCTTTATCTTTATTGATAAAGGGTTTTTTTATGCGTATCATTTTACAACTCCATATAAATACATTCTGCGTAATTCTTATTTGCATTTTTTTCTCATCTAATTCTCTTTTTTATTCTAATTAATTGTAGTTCTAAACTAAACTTTCCCCCATTTATCTAAGATGTATTTTATCGAGATTGGGTATTAATGTTATCATATCGTTTTTATGCATTTGCAACAGGGAATATTAATTATCTATCCATCTTTTGTTGTTTTGTTCAAACTGATTATTTATATATTTGACATGAAATAAACGTTTTTATTCCCCAAACTTAATTATGCAAGAAAAAGAATTTATTGTAGGCTTATCTGAAGTCAGTTTAAGTGACCTCAATACTGTAGGCGGAAAAAATGCATCTCTTGGCGAAATGATTCAAAACCTAGCATCTTTAGGAATAAAAATTCCGGGGGGTTTTATTCTTACTGTAGATGCATATGCCGCTTTTATAGAACACAATACCTTGGATGCTAGTATTAAAGAAATAGTTGGTCAGATGGAACTTTCCAATCTTGAATCTTTAAGGCGTACGGGTCTAAAAGTTCGGCAGTTAATTAAAAATGGCAAATTTCCTCCAGATCTTGAGTCTGAAATCATATCGAGATATTATTCTCTTTCAAATGAATATGATCAGGATATGACCGACGTAGCGGTTCGCTCTTCTGCAACTGCAGAAGATTTACCTGACGCATCCTTCGCCGGTCAACAAGAAACATATTTAAATGTGCGGGGGCCTGAATCATTACTTGCAGCGGTACGAAATTGTTTTGCATCATTATTTACAGACAGGGCCATCAGTTATCGCCAGAGTTTTGGTTATGATCATTTTCAAATTGGTTTATCTGTTGGTATCCAAAAGATGGTACGCTCAGATCTTGGAGCTTCCGGTGTAGCATTTTCTATAGACACTGAAAGTGGGTTTAAAGATGTTGTCGTAATTAACGCTTCTTTTGGACTTGGCGAATTAGTTGTTCAAGGTGCAGTTTCACCAGATGAATACATTGTTTTTAAACCTACACTTAAAACAGGCTTTACCCCAATTGTAGAAAAAAAGATGGGTATTAAAGATAAAAAGATGGTTTATGGTGATAATCCTGATGAAAGGGTAACAATAATTCCCGTTGAAAAACAATTTCAGAATAGATTCTGCCTTACTGATGAACGTATCATACAGCTTTCAAAATGGGTAGTTCAAATTGAGGAATATTATACAAAACTAAAAGGACACTGGTGTCCAATGGATGTAGAGTGGGCAATCGACGGTATTTCCAAGGAGTTGTTTATTGTTCAGGCTCGCCCAGAAACCATCCATTCACAAAAAGAAACAGACAAAATAGTCGAATATCAAATTGCTGATAATGAACGTCACAATAAACTTATACTAAAAGGAATTGCAGTTGGTGATAAAATGGGTTCAGGTAAAGTAAGAATTTTATTTTCTCTGGATAATCGGGTAACGGAAATGCAGGAATTTGAAGCAGGTGATGTGTTGGTAACAGATATGACAGATCCGGATTGGGAACCGATAATGAAAAAAGCTTCAGCTATTGTAACAAACAAAGGTGGACGTACCTGCCATGCAGCAATTGTTGCTCGTGAGCTCGGTGTGCCCGCAATAGTTGGAAGTAAAAATGCAACAGATGTTCTTTCTGACGGACAAATAATTACCGTTTCCTGTGGAGAAGGTGACGTAGGTTTAGTATATGAAGGGGCTATTCCTTTTGAAAGGATTGAAACCTTTATGAAGGATTTACCAAAAGTAAATACTCCGATTATGCTCAATGTTGCATCGCCGGATCTGGCATTTAAATATTCTCACTTACCAAACTCGGGTGTTGGACTTGCCCGTGAAGAATTTATTATCAACAATTACATTAAGGTTCATCCAATGGCATTGTTAAGACATAAAACCCTAAATGATCCCGAGCTTACAAAAAAAATAACAGAAATTATAAGAGGTTATGAAAATGAAGAAACTTTTTTTGTTGAACAACTTTCTTACGGAATAGCAAAAATTGCATCTGCATTTTATCCCAATAAAGTTATTGTGCGCTTTTCAGATTTTAAAACCAACGAATATAAAAATATGCTTGGTGGGCACTATTTTGAACCTGATGAAGAAAACCCAATGATAGGATGGCGTGGAGCTTCCCGTTACTATAATAAAGATTACAAAGAAGCCTATGGCCTTGAATGTAAAGCTATTAAGTTGGTGAGAGAGAAAATGGGGTTAAACAATGTAGTTGTAATGCTACCCTTTACACGTACAGTAGAAGAATGTTTAAAAGTGCAGGAGGTAATGGCAGAATATGGTTTGAAACGGGGCGAAAATGGGCTTGAACTTTATTTAATGGCTGAAGTGCCGAGTAACGTTATTCTTGCAAATGAATTTGCAAAACATATAGATGGTTTTTCGATAGGATCCAATGATCTTACGCAGCTTACTTTAGGGTTGGATAGAGATTCATCTTTGGTTGCATATTTATACGATGAAAGGAACCCCGCTGTAAAAGAAATGATACGAATGCTGATTAAAGCTGCCAAAGCAAATAATGTAAAAGTTGGTATTTGCGGGCAGGGACCATCCGATTTTCCTGATTTTGCGCAGTTTTTGGTTGAGGAAGGAATTGATTCTATTTCAGTAACACCCGATTCTGTTTTTAAAACGCTTAAAGCAATTCATGCAGTAGAAAATCTAGATAAGAATTAGTTTATTTTATAAAAGTTTTTAAACTTTCCACAAAACAAAAATATTTTGCACAGCTGTTTAACTTTATAAACAACTGTGCATTTTTTTGAAGGGGTAATTAATTTTTATAAAATCTCGTATTAATATTGCTTTTGATTGAGCAGATATTTCAACAACAATTTTTAACTCTGTTTAAGATTTTGTAGAATTTTTTAACTCCTCTATTGTTGCAAACTTCAATGCTTTTTCGTGCGTTGCTTCTAAAATTACCGGTGGTGCTACACCTGCATCAAAAGCTTCTTTCCAACGCAAGGCGCACAAGCACCAATTATCTCCCGCTTTTAAACCCGGGAAATTATATTGAGGTGATGGAGTTGTAAGATCGTTGCCTTGTGATTTTGTAAACTGTAAAAATTCATCAGTTAAAGTTGCTGCAATTACATGGACCCCTTTATCAGCATATCCGGTAGAACAAAACCCATCTCTGTAATAACCGGTTAGCGGGTTGGTGCCTGCAATTTGAAGATCGGTACCCAACACGTTTTTTTCTCCTTTCTTAATTTTGTTTTCCATTTTAGTGCAGCGTTTACGTAGCTGTTTCCGTTTGCAAAGTTAAGCCAAGAACAATAATTTTAATTTCATCTATTGCACAATAAAAGCTCAAAAATGATGGATAGCTGAACAGCGGCGGGATGGGCAGTAGTAGCTGCCGCAATAACAAAAATTAAATTATAGTAAACTGCGTGGCGGCACTACTACCAACAGCCCGAGCAAATGTTGATAAAAAGAATTTAAGCTGACCGCACAAAAAAATCCCACAAAAAACTTTCGTATTTGTGGGATTAAAATTTTCAAAATATTTTTACGCCAACACTTTTGTATCTACTAAACTCCGCAACATATTTGCAATTCCATTTGCATCAATTCCAATTTCGGCATACAATTGTTTTGGTGTGCCGTGCTCAACAAGCGCATCTGGTATGCCCATAATTTTTACATCTGCTTTGTAGCCATGCTCATTCATAAATTCTAAGATTGCAGAGCCTATACCACCAACGATTGTACCATCTTCAATGGTAATTATTTTATTAAATTTTGCAAAAACTTCGTGCAGCATTTCTTCATCTAAAGGCTTTGCGAAACGCATGTCGTAATGTGCCGGGTTAATGCCTTCTTTTTTTACATCACGAATGGCTTCCGCAGCAAAATTACCTGGGTGACCAAAACTCAAAATAGCAATGTCTTCACCGTCTTTTAATTTGCGGCCGGTACCTATTCTAATTTCTTTCATTTCTGTACGCCACTCAGGCATTGTGCCTTCGCCACGAGGATAACGAATGGAAAATGGCAGCTGGTTTTTTTCTAACTGTGCCGTATACATTAAATCTCTTAATTCGCCTTCGTTCATTGGCGCACTTACAATCATGTGCGGTACGCAACGCATGTAAGCAATATCGTAACAGCCATGGTGCGTTGGGCCATCTTCACCAACCAAACCGGCACGATCTAAACAGAAAATAACCGGTAGTTTTTGTATGGCAACATCGTGTATAACCATGTCAAACGCACGCTGCATAAAAGTGCTATAAATATTGCAAAAAACCCGTAAGCCCTGGGTTGCCATTCCCGCACTTAGTGTTACGGCATGTTGCTCGCAAATGCCGACATCAAATGCCCGGTGCGGCATAGCTTCCATCATAAATTTTAAGGAGCAACCACTCGGCATTGCCGGCGTTACGCCCATTATTTTATCATTCTTTTCTGCAAGTTCTATAATGGTATGTCCAAAAACATCCTGGTATTTTGGTGCCTGTTTTACAGCAAAAACCTTCTTGGCAATTTTTCCTGTTACTTTATCAAACAAACCTGGGGCATGCCATTTGGTTTGGTCTTTTTCTGCAAGTTCAAAACCTTTGCCTTTTATTGTTCTTATGTGCAATAATTTGGGTCCGGGAATATCTTTTAAATCCTGTAAAGTTTCAATCAATTTTGCAACATTATGCCCATCTATCGGACCAAAATACCGAAGTTTTAAAGCCTCAAATAAATTGCTGCTGCTGCTCACCATTCCTTTTAAACCATCTGTAAGTTTGGCTGCCATGCTGCGGGTAAATGTTTTACCAACAGGTAATTTGCCGAGTAAATTCCAAACATCATCCCTTACTTTGTTGTAGGTGTGCGATGTTGTAATATCAGTTAAATATTCTTTAAGCGCCCCAACATTTGGGTCAATGCTCATGCAGTTATCATTTAAAATAATAATGATATTACTTTTTTCAATACCGGCGTGGTTCATGGCTTCAAAAGATAAACCTGCCGTCATTGCGCCATCGCCAATAACAGCAATATGTTGTCTGTCGGTTTCACCCTTGTATTGGCTTGCCATTGCCATACCCAACGCCGCAGAAATAGAGGTGGAAGAATGTCCTACACCAAAAGTGTCGTACTCGCTTTCGCTGCGTTTTGGGAAGCCGCTCAGGCCATGTTGTTTTCTGTTTGTTGGAAAACTATCCCGGCGACCGGTCAATATTTTGTGACCGTAAGATTGGTGTCCTACGTCCCAAACCAACTGATCGTATGGTGTGTTAAAAACATAATGCAGTGCCACTGAAAGCTCCACAACACCGAGGCTCGATGCAAAATGTCCCCCATGCAAACTTACTACGTCAATTATATATCGGCGCAATTCATCCGAAACCTGTTGCATATCATCCTTACTTAATATTTTAAGATCTGCAGGGCTGTCAATTTGCTGAAGAAGAGGACCGGGAGTTATTTCCATTTGTAAAATTATAGGAACAAAAATAAACTTTATTAAGTGATATACTATTTAAATATACGGAAATTTGGGGCTTTCAGTAGTTGGAATTCTATAAAACATTTGTTGCGGCTGTCTGTAGTACTCCTCGTCATTCGCTGCGCTCATTCCTGTGGGGTACTACTGCCCATCCGCCAGCCCTTTGGCGGATTATCTTTTTTCAGCTGTTAGAATAGATATGTTTGTCCTAGCTTTTGTAAATGTTAAAAATTGTTTTAAAGATTCAACATTAGATTGGCATCGGGACAATTTTTTAAATATTTTCCGGCTTCTTTTATGCTGCATACGCCGGGGTAATCTCCCATATACAAACCAATATCTTCAATAACCTGAAAATGTAGATGTGGAGGCCAATTGCCGTTCTCCTTAGGTTCACCAAAATGAGCAAACACTTCGCCACGGGTTACAAATTTGCCTACACGCATACCTGTAAGATCTGCCAAAGAAAGATGACCATATAATGTATAAAAAGAAGTCGTGTCTAAATTATGCTGTAAAATAATAGTAGCACCATAATCACCAAAATTATCGTTAAAAGCAAAGCTGTGAACCATTCCACCAATAGGTGCATGAACAGGCGTGCCTGCAACTCCCCAAATGTCTACGCCTAAATGCAATGTGCGGGCCTGTACTCCGGAAAATAAATTACTGCGGCTGTACAAAGTGCGGTTTTCGTTGTAGCCGCCAATACCAAATGTTGCTTTTTCAGTTTTTAATTTTTCATTAACCCAAGCTGAAAACTTTGATGTATCTGCAATTAATTCCGGCGAAATTTCTTTATTGGCTGCTGTGAAATCGAAAGGAATTATTTTATCTTTTTCTGTATCAATTTTTACAACTGGGTGGTAAGTTTGTTTATATTTTTGAAGGGTAAAAACTAAGGTTTGGTTCATCGGTTGAAGGTAGTTATTAAGATTAATAACTTAAACACAAAGGGCGCAAGGGAAATACAACACAAACAACATAAGTTTAAAAAACTTTGTAAACTTTTTAAATAACCTTAGTGCCCTTTGTGTTAATAAAAATGTTTTTTTTCTTAGCACCTTTGTAGTTTAATAATTATACTACTACGTTTATCATTCTGCCTTTAACAAAGATAAATTTCTTAACCTCTTTCCCTTCCAGCCATTTTAATATGGCATCGTTTGAAAGTACAGCTTGTTTTGCTTCTTCCTCAGTTACTTCTGTTGGTAAATTAATAGACGAACGCATTTTTCCGTTGATGGAAACCGGATATTCTTTTGTTGCTTCCACTAAATATTTTTCTTCAAGTTTTGGATATGCTGCATCCAATATAGAACCATCACAGCCTAACAATTTCCACAACTCTTCTGTAATGTGTGGTGCATAAGGCGAAAGAATAATTAATAATTGCGACAAAATTTCTTTGTTAAAACACTTTGCTTCTGCCAGTTCATTTACTGCAATCATGAATGCTGCAACTGCTGTATTGTAAGAAAAGTTTTCTGTATCCTGCTCAATTTTTTTGATGGTTTTGTGCAGGATTTTATACTCAGCTTCGTTAGGTTTTTCATCGTTCCAAACCTGTTTGCCCGGTGCATTTGTTGCAGGGTTAACATCTGTATAAAATAACCGCCATAACTTTTTTAAAAAACGGTGTACACCTTCAATACCTTTTGTATCCCAAGGTTTACTTTGTTCTACCGGACCTAAAAACATTTCATACATGCGGAAAGTATCAGCACCATATTTATCAACCAACACATCAGGATTTACTGTGTTGTATTTTGACTTGGACATTTTTTCT
>JANXTG010000078.1 GCA_025352525.1 Ferruginibacter sp. | reverse complement strand
CCCATACTTATTAAATGATCGGTCATTAACTGACAATCAATTAAGGTATACTTATTTTCTGTGCAAAGCCATATCATTGCTGTTTTAGATGCATTGCTTTTGTGGCTAAACATACTTTCTCCACAAAAAACATTGTTTATTTGCAGTCCATAAATGCCGCCCACCAATTGGTCTTTTTGCCAAACCTCAATGCTTTTTGCAATGCCAAGTGTATGTAATTTTATATATACTTCTTCCATTTCATCCGTAATCCAGGTTCCATCTTGTCCTTTGCGTTCGGTATTTTTACAGGCTGCAATAACAGCCGCAAAAGCTGTATTTGTCGTTACATCAAATTCCTTTGTACGCATGCTTTTGTGCATGCTTTTACTTACGTGTATTTTTGATGGAAAAATTACACACCGCTCATGTGGCGAATACCAGCAGACAGGATCATTATCGCTGAACCAAGGGAAAATTCCATTTTTATAAGCTGCTAAAATACGATCGGGTTTTAAGTCTCCTCCAATAGCAAGCAAGCCGTCCGGTTCTGCGAGAGCGGTATCAGGAAATAAAATATCGTTATCGTTTAATTGAAAAATCATTGTAATGAGCAACTAAAATGCAAATATAAATACAGAAAAATCACAAAAAATTACAAGGTTTTACTCCACGTTCCTTTCCTTCCAGGAATATTTACCAAACTTACCCAGCCAGCCAGCTATTATTGTGTAGCAAATATGAAACGGTTGCATGAATGGAAAAAACCACAGCAAGCTTTTTTTATTAAAAAAATCCGCTACCGGAAAAATAAAAAAAAGTTCAGCAACTGTTTTTAAAAGAAGCAATATTAGCCACAAAGAAAGTATTGTGTATTGTGTATTAAGTATTGAAATTGATGTTTTTTGGAAGATGATAATAATTGGTGTAATAAGCATTACCACATTAAAGAAATATACCAACACTAAGACGGGAAGTATTCTTTTATCATCATATTTTTCTGCTTTGCTTGCCCAGCGAATGCGCTGGTTAAAAAAATCTTTGGTAGTTTTTACTGCTGCAGTTTTTACAATTGCATTTTCACTTTTTAAAAACAAAACTCTATCCGGATATTGTTTATAAATTTTATGCATAAGCAACATATCATCGCCGCTGGCAATAGTATCAATACCTGCAAAACCTCCAACTTCATAAAATGCTGTACGTTCGTAAACCATGTTGGCACCATTGCACATCGTCATTTGTTTTTTATTTACAACTGCTGCAGTTATTCCTTGCAACGTCATAAAATCTAAAGATTGAAAAATTTGTATAAAGCTCCGCCCGAAGTTAATTGAAACCGGTGCAGCAATAAAAGCAGGATTTTTTTCTTCGTAAAATGCAGCAATAGTTTGCAGCCATTTTGGTGGAACAATACAATCTGCATCAGTTGTAATTATTAATGTTCCGGTTGCCTGCGCCACTGCTACTTCTATTGCTTTCTTTTTGTAAGAATTAATTTTTGTAGAAACATGTTCACTCAGCGAAATTAATTGTACGTTTTGGGAAATGTATTTTTTTACAATGTCTGCAGTGTCATCTTCTGAATGGTCATCTACAACAATTATTTCCAGTAAATAGGTAGGATAATTATTTTGTAAAATAGAATGAAGACAGTTTTTAATATGCTGCTCTTCGTTACGGGCAGGAATAATAATGCTCAGAGAAGTTGTTGGGAATTGGGAATTGAAAATTGAAAAATTAGGAATTGCAGTAAATGCAAATCTGTAATAAATGATGAGCGAAATATAAAGAACATTAAGTGTAATTGCTATTAAAATAAATGCCTGCATAAACGCTGAATATTGGTATACCTATCCCGAAAGCTTTCGGGAAGTGACACATATATAATTACCAAAGCTGCTGTCTTAGTCCGGACAACAACCTATTTGTTGTACCAACTTTTCACTTCAACCCTTAACAAAAATAATTTTTTGCAATTTAAAATCATTGTTTATCTTTAGATAGTTGTTTAAACAACTATATGCCCAACAACCAATTTAAAAGAAGCGAATTATACAGTTTTATAACTGGCAAGGCAAGCACCGCTATTGCACGCCGCCTGCAAAAGAATTTTAAACAGGCCGGTATTGAAATTACCATCGAACAGTGGAGTGTACTTTATCATTTGTGGAAGGAGGATGGGCAAAGCCAGCAACAATTATGCGATGCAACTTTTAGAGACAAGCCAAGTATTACAAGACTTGTTGATAACCTGGAAAAACTTGGTTTGGTCAAAAGAACGGCGAATAAAAATGATCGGCGAATAAACATAATATGTATAACGCCTGAGGCTGAAAAACTGCAGGTACAAACAATGGAAGTTGCTAATCAGACTTTAAATGAAGCTTTACATGGTGTTACTAATGGGCAGGTAGAAATTGCTAAGGAAGTTTTACAGATGGTATATGAAAATCTTAGTTAAAGGTTGCGAGTTGGAAGTTGCGAGTTTTTAACTTTTTGATCTCTGACTAAAATGCTATGATTTATTTATATGACATACTTAGATTATAAACGGGCTACAATACGAAACCTTAAACCCGTAACTCGAAACTTTTAAAATATAAAACAATGAGCACAACAACACAAACAGCTACTACACTAAAAGGCGGTGAGTGGCTTATTAAAGAAAGCAATGCTTTTGAAACTTTTACCCCGGAGGATTTTAATGAAGAGCAAATAATGGTAAGAGATATGTGTCTGCAATTTTTAGATACAGAAGTTTTGCCGGTTATTGTGCGTATCGATAAACTGGAACCCGGTCTCATGCCATCGCTGATGGAAAAAGCGGGCGAGCAGGGCTTATTGGGCGCATCAACCCCTGAAGATTTGGGTGGCTTGGGAAAAGATTTTATCACTTCTACTTTAGTGAATGAAGGCTTAGGTGGTGGATTTTCGTTTAGTGTTGCCATTGCAGCGCATACCGGAATTGGCACTTTGCCTATTTTATATTTTGGAACAGACGCACAAAAACAAAAGTACATTCCAAAATTGAGCAGCGGCGAATGGAAAGGTTCTTACGGACTTACAGAACCAAATGCAGGCAGCGATGCATTGAGTGCAAAAACTACCGCCATACTTAGTGAAGATGGAAAAAATTATATTTTAAACGGACAAAAATGCTGGATCACCAATGGTGGGTTTGCAGATATTTATACCGTTTTTGCAAAAATTGATGGTGATAAGTTTACTGCTTTTATTTTAGAGCGTGGTATGGATGGTTTTACACAGGGGCCTGAAGAACATAAAATGGGGATTAAAGGATCTTCTACGGTACAACTGTATTTTCAGGATTGTAAAGTGCCGGTTGAAAACTTATTGGGCGAAATTGGCAAAGGCCACATTATTGCTTTCAATATTTTAAATATTGGCAGATTAAAATTATGTGCGGCTGCATTGGGTGGTGCTAAAATGGCTTTCCATTCTGTAGTAAAATATGCCAATACCCGTGAGCAATTTAAAACTGCCATTGCAAATTTTGGAGCAATTAAGCACAAACTTGCTGAATGTGCTACCCGGATGTGGGTAAGCGAAAGTGCATTGTACCGCACCAGCAAATGGATAGATGATAAAGAAACTGAAATGATAGCATCGGGCAAAACTTTTGCCGAAGCGCACCTTGGTTCTGCAGAAGAATTTGCCATTGAATGTGCTATGCTAAAAGTTGATGGCAGTGAGGTGTTGGATTTAATTGTTGATGAAGGCGTGCAGATACATGGTGGTAATGGTTTTAGTGATGAATATATGATTAGCCGTGCATACAGAGACAGTCGCATAAACAGAATTTACGAAGGAACAAATGAAATTAACCGTTTGCTTACGGTGGATATGATGTTGAAGCGTGCCATGAAAGGGAAGCTTGATTTGATGGGACCGGCAATGGCAGTAAGTAAAGAATTGATGAGCATTCCGGATTTTGGGAACGAAGATGAAACGGCTTTTGCTGCTGAGAAAAAAGCGGTTATACAAATGAAAAAAGCAATTTTGATGGTTGCCGGTTCAGCAGTACAAAAACTGATGATGGGATTGAGCGACCAACAGGAAATACTGATGAATATAGCTGATATGAGCATTGCAACTTTTCATGCAGAAAGTGCGTTGCTCCGTGTAATAAAAATGAGCGATAAGCAAGGTGCCGATGCGGTATCAGTACAAACAGATATGATGCATGTTTATTTAAATGATGCTGTAGATGCAGTAAACAAAGCAGGTAAAGAAGCTATCAATGCTTTTGCTGATGGTGATGAACAACGCATGATGTTGTTGGGCTTAAAACGTTTTACAAAAATGGCACCATTTAACAGCAAGGATGCAAGAAGAAGAATTGCTGATGCCTGTATTAAAGCAAATAAATATCCTTGGTAGGTTTATTTTTTGAACCACAAAAGCGATAGGTTAATAAATGTCACAAAGAAATTAAAGCGGGTGTTTTGCATCCGCTTTTTTATTTAAAAATCAGATACGTAACCCAACTTAACAAATACGCCAAACCTGTCATATAAATAAACTGTATTACCGGCCATTTCCAGGTTTTGGTTTCCCGCTTTACAATAACGAGTGTACTCATACACTGCATGGCGATTACATAAAATACAAGAAGGGATAAACCAGTGGCAAGGTCATAAACTTTTGTACCATCTGCCCGTTTTGCGGCAGC
>JANXTG010000062.1 GCA_025352525.1 Ferruginibacter sp. | reverse complement strand
ACAGCCATAAAATAGAAATTTTTTGGTTGTGATTAAATATGGTTAAACGCTCCTTTGATAAGGACTGCAAATATATGTAGATAGATATTGTTCTCCAAATTACAAATCCCTCAATTCATATAATTAGTTTTAAACAATTTTTTAAAAAGATACTATTTTAAGATTGTATGAGGTAAAAAAATACGCTGTATAAAATAATTTAAAACTTTTACAACTTATTCTTCAGTAATAAGCATTAAAAATTTGGATGTTTTAATGTTGAATAGTAACTTCGCTTTCCTTTTTTAAGGAGATTAGAGAAACCCTATTTATTCACAACCCGAAAAAATTTCTATTTTTTATGGCTGTTAAAATGAGATTACAAAGACATGGCTCGAAAAAGAGACCATTCTACTTCATCGTTATTGCGGATGCCCGCAGCCCTCGCGATGGTAAGTTTATTCAAAAATTAGGTTCGTACAATCCTTTAACGGTTCCTGCAACTATACAGATCGACCGTCAAAAAGCTTTGGATTGGTTACAGAAAGGTGCTCAACCCACAGATACTGTACGCCGTATTCTTTCCTTTAAAGGTGTATTATTCCTTAAGCATTTGTTGCGTGGGGTGGGTTTAGGCCTGTTTGATGAAGCTACTGCAATGGAAAAATTTACACAGTGGAGCAGCGAGCATGATGCACACGTTGCAAAACGCCAGGGTGTTGATAAAAAAGCTCGTACTGACAAACGTAATGTACCTGTAGTAAAGAAGGTAGAAGAAGTAGCAGTACCGGTTGCAGCTGCTGTAGAAGAAGAAGCTCCCGTAGCTGAAGTTCCTGCAACTACTGAGGAAAAACCAACTGCAGAATAAACTAAAATTGTTTATACATACTAATTTAGTCTCGCATTTTTGCGAGACTTTTTTATGTTTGTTTAATAAAGAACCTTTCTATTTTATTTTGAGCATGAGCAGTTGTTTCTTACTCAACTTTTGTATCCGGCTATACATTACAACCTGCGCTGCGCTACGGTTTCCATTGCTATCCGGGCTATGCTGGGCAATAGTTTTTCAATCAGCCTTAATGATGCAACTTAAAAGTTATAGGTGCTATAAGTCATTGTTTAATAAAAGCATGATAAAGATAAATTGTGTAGGGGCTGCGCTGCTGAGCCAAAACTCCTTTTGCCTGCCTTTGGGGCAAAAGAGTGGGAGGCGGGCAGCGAACAAAAGCTGAACATTGGTATACAGATTACAGCCCCAAATCTTTTATAAAAGAGTTTAAACACAAGAAAGAAAAAACTGACAGCAACATTAAATATCTTTGCAGTTGCTAAATTTTAAGCCACTAAATAAACAGAATGGAATATTTTAAAATAGGAAAACTTGCTGCAAGCCACGGTTTATCAGGTGAGTTAATTTTGCAACACAGTCTTGGCAAAAAGACTGCTCTTAAAGGGCTCGAAGCAATTTTTATAGAGCAGACAAAAGATAATTTTATTCCACATTTTATTGTATCGACCTCCATTAAAAATGATACAGATATTTATATAAATCTTGAAGGAATTGATAACAAAGAAATTGCCCGCAAACTTACTCCCAAAGATGTTTGGCTGCAGGAAGAAGATTTTAAAAAGTTTGTTGCCAAGGCGTCGCCCATTGCATTGCTCGGTTATGAAATGATTGATGGAGAAACAAGCAGAGGAAAAATAATTGAGGTTATAGAACAGCCTCACCAAATACTCTGTACAATTATGTACAATGGCAACGAAGCACTCGTACCGATACATGAAGGCAATCTTGTAAAAATGGATAACAAAAATAAAAAAGTGTTTATAGAAATACCGGATGGGTTGTTGGAGATATATGGTTAACAGTTACGGGTTGCAAGTTTCGGGTTAGGGTGTATGATTTTTCAGTTAAGATTTTATATAGTAACCTATCAAAAAATCTGTTCTGAATTAAAAGAACTCGCAACGCATAACCCGCAACCCGTAACGATTTCAAAATCTCGCAATCCTTAACGAATATGAAATTTTAAACTTAATAAAATGCCCTCCCAACAACGCATTATAGCGCATTTTGATTTGGATTCATTTTTTGTATCTGTAGAAATATTGAATGATCCTTCATTAAAAGGCAAACCTGTAATTGTTGGTGGCAAAGAAAAAGGCGTGGTTGCAGCATGCAGTTATGAAGCACGCAAGTTTGGAATTCATTCGGCCATGGCGTCATCAAAAGCTAGGCAACTTTGTCCTCATGCAATATTTATAAAAGGAACCCATGGTGAATACAGCCGCTACTCCCGTTGGGTTACACAAATTA
This sequence comes from Ferruginibacter sp., assembly GCA_025352525.1. Taxonomy (GTDB): domain Bacteria; phylum Bacteroidota; class Bacteroidia; order Chitinophagales; family Chitinophagaceae; genus Ferruginibacter. The sequence continues at coordinate 5,756 of JANXTG010000062.1, read as the reverse complement.
TTGCAGCAAAAGCGCCGCTGTTTGAAAAAGCTTCAATTGACGAATTTTATATTGATTTAACCGGTATGGATAAATTTTTTGAGCCGTTGCAATGGACAACAGATTTGAGAAACCAGATAATGAAAGAAACCGGATTACCTATTTCATTCGGTTTATCATCAAGCAAAATGATGGCAAAAATAGCCACCAATCAGGCAAAGCCTAATGGCTTTTTACAAATACCTTTTGGTATGGAAAAAGAATTTCTTGCGCCGTTAAGTGTTGGTGAAATACCGGGAGTTGGAGGCCGCACACAGGAAATACTGAATTATTTAGGTATAAAAACAATTGCCCAGCTTAGCGAAATTTCTATAGAAATACTTAGTGAAAAACTTGGTAAATGGGGGGCAGATCTGCATTTAAAAAGTAAAGGAATTCATTTAAGTGAAGTATCGCCTTACCACGAATCAAAATCAATTTCTACAGAAAATACTTTTGATGAGCCGCTGACTGATTTGCAATTGGTAAACAGCCAATTGATTCGCTTTACTGAAAAAATTTGTTTTGAATTAAGAAAAGAAGAGAAGGTTGCCGGATGCGTTTCTGTAAAAATAAGATACCCAAACTTTGAAACAAATTCCAAACAAACTACTATCGATTATACAAGCGCAGACGATGATATAATACCTATCGTAAAAGAATTATTTAAAAAACTTTATAAAAAAGGCGAGCCCATTCGCTTATTGGGCGTGCGTTTGAGCGAACTTACAGGCAGCGCCATTCAAACAAGTTTATTTTCAAATACTGAAAAGAAAACTGATTTATATAAAAGCATTGATGATGTAAAAAACAGGTTTGGAAAAGATTTTTTAAAAAGAGCATCTTCAAAATAAAATGAAAAAATAATTTCTACCCTTTTTTTAACTGTTGCATTAATGCCCTAAATTCTTTGGGTGCAGGTGCAGTTAAATCCATTAAAACTCCGTGCATATCCTCAAAATTAAGTTTAAAAGAATGTAGCGCAAGCCTGCTTATAATTGCACGTTCATCCTCATCGTGTTTGCCCAATTTATAATTTTTCTTTACTGCAGAAAGTAAAACGGATTTACCATCGCCGTATAATGGATCGCATGCAATTGGGTTGCCAATATGCTTTGAGTGAACTCTAATTTGGTGTGTGCGACCGGTAAATAACTGAAAAGATACCATTGAAAAATTTGGATTTGATTCCAGAACTTCGTAACCGGTCTGCGATTCTTTTCCGCTGCGATGCACTGTCATAATGCCTTTACGGGTAAGGTGATCTGTAATGGGCGCATCAATCATTCCATTTTTTTGTGCAGGTTCGCCAACGACAATACCTAAATAAAATTTCTGCACCCTGCGTTCTTCAAAAATTTTACACAAATGTTTGTGTGTTGCTTCAGTTTTTGCAAACAGAATCAACCCGCTGGTGTCTTTGTCTAACCTGTGTACAATAAATATAGTTCCATATTTATCTGTCAAAAACTCTTTCAGCGATTTTTCCGTTTGCTCCCTGTCAGGAATAGTCAGCATTCCACTCGGTTTATTTATCGCCACAAAATCATCATTCTCAAAAATGATATCATATTTATTTTTTGCCAAGAGGATTATTTTTACTTGCTTTCTTTTCTGAATGTGTTTTAAATTTCCGTGGTTTCGGAATTTTTATTTCTCTTTCTCTTTTTACTTTTTCGGGTGCCACAAATTCTTCGCCAAGTGCTGCTGCTATTTCCTGATTGGTATAATCTTTACCCTTCCTTTTATCATCAGAAATTACTTCCGGTTTAACCGCACTTTTTACTGGTTCCGCATCCTTTGTTTTTTTTGCACTTCGCTTAGATTCGTTCATGTATTTTAAAACCCTAATTTCTTTTTCACTGAGGTAACGCCATTTACTGCGTTCTACATTTTTCTTTGTAAGGCCCGCATACATAACTCTATCCAAACCCTTTACATCGTAACCCATGCTTTCAAAAATCCTGCGCACAATCCTGTTCCTGCCACTGTGTATTTCTATACCAATAATTGATTTGTCTTTTGGGTCTGAATATGCAAGGCTATCAACATAAACTGCTCCATCTTCCAAAATAAGTCCTGCCAAAACTTTATCAAAATCAACTTTGGTAAGTGGTTTATCGAGCTTTACTTCATAAATTTTAGTGATCTCATAACTTGGGTGAGAAAGCTTTTGCGTAAGATCGCCATCATTGGTAAGCAACAACACGCCCGATGTATTTCTATCTAATCTTCCAATAGGATAAACTCTTTCAACTGTTGCTTGTTTTATAAGTTCCAACACCGTTTTTCTACCTTGAGGATCGTCAGTGGTCGTTATATAATCTTTGGGTTTATTTAATAAAATATAAACAAGGTTTTTGGTTACAAAAAGTATTTTACCGTTGTAAATAATTTCATCTGTCTGCTGCACTTTGTAACCGGGCTCTGTAGCAACAGCGCCATTTACTTTTACACTTCCCTGTGTAATTATTGTAACGGCATCTCTGCGGGAACATACACCGCAATGTGCTAAAAATTTATTGAGCGGCATTACAACTTCTGTCGTTAATTGTTTTTTAACTACAGTAGGTTTTGCAGCAATTTTTGCTATAGGTTTTTTAGATGGGTCAGATGATGGATGTGGAGCACGTTCTACTTTATCTTTAACTACAATTCCTTTTTTTGCCTGACGTGCTTTGTATTCTTCCGCTTTTTTAGTATCAAAGTATTCCCTTTTTTCTTTACGGGCTTTCTTTTTATCCTGCCTTATTTCTTCTTTTACAACACTGTTTTTCTTTGGATTGATAAACTTTTTGAAGGCGTCTTGTCCCATATTGATTATTTTTTGCTGTTTTGCAACAGTAGATGAATTGCAAATGTAATTTTTATTTATTTGATGGTTAATTTGGTCGTTTTACACATAAAAAAAAGAATGCTTTTGGGCATTCTTTTTTTTATTCATATTTAACCAGAAACTAGTTCTGTCTTCCGCTTCTATCCATTTTTTTATCGCCTCTTTCTGCCATTTTTCGCTTTTTCATTTCTGCCATTTTTGTTTTTTGTTCTGCTGTAAGTAAACTTTCCATTTTCATTTTTTGTTCAGCCTTTAAAGCTTGTTGTTTTTCACGCATTTCTTTTACAGAAAGATTATCCTGTGCTTTTAAAGCCTCCCGCTTTGCTTTCATATCTTGATGCTGAGCTTTAAACTGCGCTTTTTGTTCTTTTGAAAGATCAAGTTCTTTCAACATATTACCCTTTTCGTGTTTGCTGTTGTGGCGTTCCATTTTTGCTTTGCCTTCCGTGTCTCTTTCTGTTTGTGCAGAAACTGTAAATGTGAGTATTGCGGCTACAAAAGATAATGCTATTAATTTTTTCATAATTTATTTTTTAAAAGTTATGCATCATAGACAGCCCACTATTTAAATAGTTTAATTCAGAAAATGTTAAAGGCGATAAACAATAAAATCTGTTTTAGTAATCGTTTTATTCGTCTAATTAATCTTCGAATCTTCCGGCTTCAAAGGAGAGGGACCTAGGGAGATGCTATCCTTTGTTAGCCAATTGACCACAGGCTGCATCAATATCTTTTCCGCGGCTGCGGCGTACACGCACATTTATTTTTTGTTTGATAAGGTAATCAGTAAATGCATTTGTACGTTCCTCATCAGGTTTCATAAAAGATACACCTGCAATTGGATTGTATTCAATTACATTTATTAAATGAGTCGGAACCTGTCGGTAAATCTTTACAAGATTTTCTGCATCTTCCAGCGAGTCATTTATATTGTTAAATAAAATATACTCTAGCGTAATTTCATTCTTTGTTTTTAGATGAAAATACTGAAGTGATTCAATTAATATTTTTAAATTATTGCTTTCATTTATAGGCATAATTTCTGTACGTTGCCCGTCAGTAGGCGCATGCAGCGATACTGCTAAGTTAAAACGTACATTATCATCGCCCAATTGCCTGATCATTTTTGAAACGCCGGCTGTGGAAACAGTAATTCTGTTTGGGCTCATATTCATACTCTCTGCAGACGTAATTTTATCTATAGATTTAAGAACGTTTTTATAATTAAGCAACGGCTCACCCATGCCCATATATACGATATTGCTTAGGTTTTTTTGATAGGTTATTTGACACTGCTCATTTAATAATGCAACCTGGTCGTAAATTTCATCGAAACTTAAATTTCGTTTACGATCCATTTTACCGGTTGCACAAAATGCGCAAGTAAGGCTGCAGCCAATTTGCGAAGAAACACAAGCCGTAAATCTTTTTTCCGTTGGGATAAGTACACCTTCAATTAAATGTCCATCCCAGGTTTTAAAACGAGACTTTAAAGTACCGTCATTGCTGTGTTGTGTGGCATCCACTGTTATTGCTGGTAAAGTAAATTCTTCTTTTAATTTTATGCGAAGATCTAGTGAGAGATTGCTCATTTCATCAAAACTGCGGGCATTTTTTTTCCAAAGCCACTCGTAGGCCTGCATGGCTCTAAACCGTTTGTCTCCAATGGTTTCAAAATATTCTTTAAGTCCTATAAGGTCAAAATCACGTATGTTTTTCTTTTCCGACATTTTGTAAAGATAAATAAAAATGAAGCCTTAGCCCCCTCTATCTCCCCCGAGGGGGGAGGAGACCCTTCAGATTGCGTATGATATAGGGTAAAAGATAAAATATTATTTAGGCTAACTTTGTCAATAATGCAGAACAAATCAAATGGGTCTGATGAAAAAAGGTATGACGCTCAAGTGAGTGACACAAAGATGATGACCATAGCTGCTTCTTTGCCTGGACAAAAAAAAACAACAAATACAAAAGAAAATATTTTTATGGAAACGGTTTATATAATTGATGCTGTAAGAACACCGATTGGCAAATATGGCGGTGCACTTTCTGGCGTGCGGCCTGATGATTTGCTTGCAAATGTTATACGTGCGCTAGTAGAAAGAAATCCAACTATGGATGTAAATGCAATTGAAGATGTAATTGCCGGTGCAGCAAACCAGGCGGGTGAAGATAACCGCAATGTGGCCCGTATGGCGGCTTTGCTGGCAGGATTGCCAATAACTGTTGCTGGAAATACGGTGAACAGACTTTGTGCAAGCGGTCTGCAGGCAATAATGGACAGTGCAAGAACCATTGCCTGCGGCGATGCGGAATTAATGATTGCATGCGGTGTAGAAAGCATGAGTCGGGCGCCTTTTGTAATGCCTAAAAGCAGTAGTGCATTTGAACGAACACCACAAATATTTGATACAACTATGGGCTGGCGTTTTGTAAATAAGCAGCTCAGTGAAATGTATCACCCATACACAATGGGCGAAACGGCAGAAAATGTTGCAAAAAAATGGAATGTATCCCGAGAAGCTCAGGATGAATTTGCAGCAGCGAGCCAAATAAAATATGATGCGGCAAACAAGGCGGAAAAGTTTAAGGAAGAAATTGTAGCTGTAAAAATAATACAGGGTAAAGCCGAAATATTATTTGAGAAAGATGAACATCCAAGACTTTCCCCGGTAGAAAAACTGGCAACATTAAAACCCGCTTTTTTAAAAGATGGAACTGTAACTGCGGGCAACAGCAGTGGAATTAATGATGGCGCTGCAGCCATGTTACTGGCAAGTGAAGCTGCGGTAAAAAAATATAATTTAAAACCAATTGCAAAAATTGTGAGCATGGCTGTTGCCGGTGTTGACCCCGCAATAATGGGTATTGGGCCTGTGCCTGCAACACAAAAAGCATTGCT
>JANXTG010000057.1 GCA_025352525.1 Ferruginibacter sp. | reverse complement strand
CCAAACTGCTCATCTTTTAATAAAGTTGTAGCAAGCTCACTCCAGGTTTGCATATAAGGTTTTGGTGGATTTTCCGGATAATTAATTGATTGCAACTGAAATTCAATTTTGGAAATATGATTTTTAAGTGTTGTTGTAAATTTCTCCTTTACCATCGGCTTTAAATTTGATAAAGACCATTTTACATGATTGGTAGTGGCACGGTAAACGCCAATTTCAGATTTGCCGGCTCCATTACTATTCAAAATATTAAAACTTTTAAAACCCTGTTCTGTTTCAGGGTTCATCACATAATAACCATTTGGTAAAAATATAAAATCAAACAGAGTGGGTACGGTAACTTCATATTCACTTTGCAAAACCGGAACCTTATCCTGAAAAATCCAGTTTCTTAAATTATATGCGTTTTGAGAAATAATTGTATAGGTATATTCAATTATACAACCTTCTTTTAAATTGGGTAAAGTAAACTTTTTTACACTGTAGTTTTTAGATGCCTTATCATTAAAAACAGATTCTTTATCCATTTTGGTAGATACGATTACATTATTTTCCATGTTATACGTAACCGCTTCAATTTTTTCAACTTTGTCTTCCTGATTATTTCCCTTATAAAGCGGAATTTCTATAGTAGCCAGATCGAACTGGTTTTTGCTTAAAATTCTTATTTTTTTGTTATAAACATATTCTATATTGAACCAACCTTTATTATCCGGTACATAATTGGCCACTCCTTTATCAAATAAAACTACAGCCTGCGCATTGCTGTCTAGGCTGTATATTTTTGGTGCAAAATCCTGTTGGGTAACACTCCCAAATTTGTATTTTGAAAGAAATCCTTTTTGAGCAAAAGCATTATTTGCTGCAATAGCAAAAATTATTAGGAGGTAAGCAGTCCTCATATTATGTAGTTTTAGTTGCATACGAATATAAACAAATCAAACAGCGTTTTATTGCACTCAAATAAAAATATTTTTGTTTTAAAGTGTCTCTATCAATTAAGTATTCTTTCATAAAAACAAATCTTTTAAATTTGTTTCAAACTATCTCTCTCCATGCAGGATCTTCAAGACTTTTTAGTACCGATTTCTTTTTCAATAATTAATGATGATGAAGGCTATGTAAATGGGCAGCTTGGAGCGCATATAATGACACAACAGGATGAGGATTTTGATATTGCTGCCGCAGATATTGTAATTGTTGGTGTTAAAGAAACACGGGGAAATGGCAATACAGAAAAAGAAAACAATGCGGCAGACATTATCCGCAAGCAGTTATACAGACTGCATTACTGGCATACAGATATTAAAATTGCAGATGCAGGAAATATAGAAGTAGGTGCAACCATTACCGACAGTTATGCAGCCGTACGAACGGTGCTGGAAGAATTATACAGGCTTAATAAAACCGTAGTAATTCTTGGTGGATCGCATGATGTAACACTTGCTCAATACCATGCATACCGCATTCTTAATAAAGTAGTGGAAGCAACCTGTGTTGATGCAGCTATTAATTTAAAAGGCGAAAGTATGGTGCCTGCTGAAAACTTTTTAATGGAAATGTTTACCGGCGAACCCAATATTTTAAAGCATTATAACCACATTGCTTTTCAAAGCTATTTTGTGCATCCACGCATGTTACAGACAATAGATAAACTACGTTTTGATTGTTACCGGCTTGGCCATGTGCAGCACGATATAGAGGAAATGGAGCCGGTACTCCGCAACAGCAATATGCTCAGTTTTGATGTGAATGCCATTAAACACAGCGATGCACCAACAAATAAAAACTGTCCAAACGGGCTTACAGGTGTAGAAGCCTGCATGCTTACAAGGTTTGCGGGTATGAGCAATAACCTTAGCAGTTTAGGAATGTACGGCTACAATCCAAAAGAAGATACAGCTGAAATTACAGCCAAACAAATTGCACAAATGCTTTGGTATTTTATAGATGGCAGACATAAAATGGCGCAGGAAAGTGCATTAGAAGAAAGACAAAACTTTAATGAATACCAGCTTGTTTTTGCCGAAGTTGAAACCCTTTTCTTGCAAAGCAAAAGAACAAACAGGTGGTGGATGCAGTTACCAAACGGAAAGTTTATTGCCTGTAGCCACAACGATTATTTAACCGCAGGTAAAAATGAATTGCCTGAAAGATGGCTCAGGGTGCAGGAGCGGAATTAGATGGGAGATTTTAGACACAAGACACAATATTTTAGACAAAAGATTAAAGACAGAAGACAGAACGCAGAAGAATTGTGATACAAGATGGGAGAAAATATAGAGCAGAGAGCGTATGATTTAAGATCGGTCATTATCAGTATTCCTAATTAATAATTCATAATAATTTTTCCTCCATTATAATGAAAAAACTAAGCTACACTTCCCTCTTTTATTTGTTGCTGTTATTCTTTTCGTGCAAAACAATGGGGCAAATTACCCAACAACAAATCAGTACTTTTTTAACTGACAGCATCGTTGCTACAGGGCATGTAGGCATAAGTATTTATGAACCTGCAACCAGTAAATATTTATACGATTACAACGCCGATAAAAACTTTATACCAAGCAGCAACGTAAAATTATTTTCTCTTTATGCCGGTTTGAAATATTTAAAAGACAGTTTGGTTGGTCTGCGTTATGTTGAAAATGATACGGCTTTATTTGTATATCCTTCCGGTGACCCCACCTTATTGCATGTAGATTTTAAAAGCCAACCCGTTATAAGTTTTTTATCTGGTATACCAAAACAAATATTTATAGATGATGCCTTTAAAAGCAAGGCCTATGGCAGTGGCTGGGCATGGAGCGATTACCAGGATTATTACATGGCAGAAAGATCTGCACTTCCCGTTTACGGAAATACAGTTGCTTTTATGCTGAAGAGAAACAGGTTTGAAACTGTACCACCGGCATCTTCATCTTTTACATTCTTACAAAACTTTGCAGACAGCAATATAGAAACAACGGTACAGCGAAACTTTTTCAGCAACAGTTTTACAACAGTACAAAACAACAAAAGTAACGAACTTGTTTTCACGCCATTTGTTACTTCTGCATCGCTTTCTGCAAAACTGCTGGCAGATTCTGTTCATAAAAAAATTGATATACTTGGGATGATTGCTATGCCTTTTGTAAAAAGCAAGAATATAAAAATATTTTATTCCCGCCCGGTTGATTCCCTTTTTAAACCAATGATGTTTAACAGCGATAATTTTTTTGCAGAGCAAACATTGCTGATGGTGAGCAACGAAAAACTGGGGTACATGAACGATGAAGAAATAATAGATATCCTCTTAAAAAATGACTTAAAAGATATACCTACAAAACCAAGATGGGTTGACGGCTGCGGACTGAGCCGTTACAATTTATTCTCCCCCAAAAACTTTATTTATATTTTAGATAAACTACAGAAAGAATTTGGGTTGGATAGAATGAAAAGAATTTTACCAACTGCAGGGCAGGGAAGTTTAAGGGGTTATTATGAAAATGCAGCAGGATCTATTTATGCCAAAACGGGCAGCATGAGTAATAATGTATCGTTAAGCGGTTATTTGTATACAAAGCAAAATAAACTGTTGCTGTTTTCTGTGATGATTAATAATTACAGCGGTAGCGGCCGGGCAGGCAGAAAAGCCATTGAACGCTTTATACAGGATGTAAGAAATACAAATTAAAGTTGTGAGGGTTTTTAACGAAGGACACATGGGAGTGTTTGAGTTTATTGGTTTTTACTTTGTGTTCTTGCTGTTTAGAAAAGATAAGCTCACTAATGGAACAGATTTGCACAGATTCATATTTCCTTGTGATGCTTTGCGGCTTTGTGGCTCATATAAAATTAAACACAAAGGGCACAAGAATTTTACACGAAGGACACAAAGAATTTAATGAACTTTTTTGGCTTTTACTTTGTGGGCTTAGCGTTAAAAAAATAGTCTCACTGATTTAACAGATTTGCACAGATTTTTTTTCTTTATGAAGCTTTGCAACTCTGTGGTTCAAAAATATTTTCGTTCAAATAAATTAGCGTCCAAACATTCTATCCAGTTCCTCTTTTTTAAAACTCATGTAAGTAGGTTTTCCTGTAGGTGTGGCGTTGGGTGTACTGCATAAAAACAAATCTTCGGTGAGTTGCTTCATTTCTTTTTGGGAAAGGGCAGTGCCGATTTTTATAGACTGTTGCAAAGAAAGCGATCGCAGCAGCTTTTCTCTTTTTGAATATTTAAGATCGTTGCTAAAATGTTTGTATTGTTCCAGCAGTTTTTCAATAGCATTGGTTTCGCCGGCCTGCGGCATATCTGCAGGTGTACCCTGTATAACAAAAGTATTGTTGCCAAATGGTTCTAACTGGTAACCGAGTTGTTTAAGATCTGGAATCAATTCTGCAAGCATAACTGTATCAGCCGGTGCAAGCTCTATAGTTGTAGGAAAAAGACTTTGCTGCGTAGCAATTGCTTTGCCTGATACTGCGCCGGAAAAGCGTTCGTATAAAATTCGTTCATGTGCATTCTGCTGGTTTATGAGCAGATACCCTTTGTCGTTCTGCACAACTATATAGGCATTGTGCAGTTGCATTAAATCGCTGTGCGGCTGCGGCTGCTCATTGTTTAGCGCCTGCATTTCAAATGCCGGTATTGGTTGCGCCGAAGTAGAGTAATCTTTTAAACTTTCTGACGAAGGTTTTTCATAAAAATCTTTCCAATGTGCGAGCTCACTTTTCTTTTCTATAAAATGCGCCTGATTTTTTTTGGTAAATGTTTGAAACAGCGAAGAAGAAGATGCCGAAGAACGCTGCTGTTCTGTTACGGGTTTATTCACCGCATCCAGGTTCTGGATGGATGCATCCAATTCAAAATCCAGTGTGGGCGTAATGCTAAATTGTGCCAATGCATGTTTTACCGCACTCTGCACAAAGGCGTACACGATCTTTTCATCTTCAAACTTTATTTCCTGCTTGGTGGGGTGCACGTTTATGTCAATCTGTGCAGGATCTAAATCAATAAAAAGCGCATACATAGGGAAGCTATCTTTGGGAATCATTTCGGCAAAGGCGCTCATAATGGCATGGTTGAGGTAAGCACTTTTTATAAAACGGTTGTTTACAAAAAGGTACTGATCGCCCCGGGTTTTTTTAGCCGTTTCGGGCTTGCCCACAAAACCGAGTATATCCAGGTAATCTGTACGCTCCTGCACGCTTACAAGTTTTGCATTGTAGTTGTTGCCCAGTATTTGTACAATACGCTGTTTAAGGGTTCCTTTCTCCAAATGAAAAACCTGCTGTCCGTTGGAGGAAAGGGAGAAAAATACTTCGGGGAAGGCCATGGCAACCCTTATAAATTCATCAATAATATGTCGCAGTTCAGATGGGTTACTTTTTAAAAAATTGCGGCGGGCAGGCACATTAAAAAACAGGTTTTTCATAGCTATAGAAGTTCCTGTGGCGGCGGCAACGGGCTCCTGTTTTTTTACCATGCTGTTTTCTATTTCCACATAAATGCCGGTTTCATCTTCAGCACGTTTTGTT
>JANXTG010000019.1 GCA_025352525.1 Ferruginibacter sp. | reverse complement strand
TCCCAAAGGATAAAAATAATCTCCTGTTTTCCATTTACGCAGCAGTAAAGGATAGGTAAAATCAGCTGCATCTACAAATACTGTCGAAGCATCATCTCCTACAAATTTTTCCGGCTTAGCCGATGGATATATCTGTAATGTACCTTCCTCAAATAAAATATTACCTGCATTTTCTTCAACAATAATATTTGTAATTTGTGTCGTAGATATATTAGGAGAAATAATCAGCCATTTTCTGTTTAGCAAAATAATATGTGATGCAGATTTTATGTATTTACCCGAATCACTGTGCAATAATTTTTCAACTTCGCTTACCTGCATTGCGGTAAACCCGGCACCTTTTATAATTTCATAAATAACCGTTTGAAGGGGTTTTATTTTTAATAATTTTAAAACAGGAATATGAATTTCATCCCCTTTCCTTTCAATTAATTTTTGTTTTATCTGCTCAATACTTTCTTCATATAAATATTCAACAGCTGCAAACCGATCTATGTTTCTTAATACATTTTTTAAAGCCTCAGGATAAATTTTTTCAATTGAAGGCAATATTTCATTCCTGAATAAATTTCTTGTATAATCGTTGCTTGCATTGGAACTGTCGGTAATATATTCCACCTGATTTGTAACTGCGTATTCCTCAATATCTTTTCGCTTTGCAAACAACAATGGCCTGACAACCTGTTGTTGTTTCGGTAGTATTCCTCTTAGCCCTTTAATACCGGTTCCTCTAAAAAAATTCATCATCACTGTCTCAACATTATCATCTGCATGATGTGCAGTAAGTAAAAATGAAAATGGATTGTCAGATGTTTTACTTTCAAGTAACAATTGTTTAAACCAATCGTACCGCAGGTTGCGGGCAGTTTCTTCAATAGAGGTTTTATTAAGTTTTGCCTGAGATATTGTGTCGAACGTTTTTACAAAAAGTTTTACACCTAACTGTTCACTCAATTTTTTTACAAACTGTTCATCTCTGTCACTTTCTGCGTCTCTTAATTTAAAATTACAATGGGCCAAAGAAAAACTTACGCCTGCAGCCGCACACAATGCACAAAGTACAGCTGAGTCTCCGCCACCGCTCACCGCAATAAGAAGATGATCTTTTTTTGTAAAAAGATTTTCTTTTTTTATGTAAGCCAAAAATTTCTGTAGAAGTTCCATTTAATAAAGCAGCGAAAACATTTATATTAATTATTAAAATCTAAGGCCTGGTCTATCTCTTCTGGAATTTATTTGACCGATACCTATTAATTGGTCTGTGCGGTCTGTAAAACTTTTATAATAAACCAGTACGGTATAATTGTTTTCTGTTTCCCAATAATTACCTTCTAAAATATTTGTATAATCAACCCCTTTTTCATCTTCAATTAAATAAGTATATGCATAATAACCCTGCTTCATAAAAAGGGAGCTTTCATATAAACCGGTTGTTTCGTTGAATCGCATTTTGTATTTATCACTTGCCTCAAAGCCTGTAAATTGTCCGGCCACAAAAATATTTTTCCCGGAAATAGGTTTTCCACCCGGTGCTGCAAAACTAAATTTTACAGTTGCATAATCTCCCTGCCAAAAAGGGTTTATACTTTCATAAGTAACAATATTAAAACTGCCGTTGTAATCTGGATAATATACATATCGTTGAGCGCTTCTGTCAACATCAGGAACTACATACATGTTGGTATACGTTTTACCATAATCTGCATGGTCAATTCTATCACTTTGCAGCCTAAAACTTCTAAGATCGAGCCACCGCCATTCTTTTCCACCTGGGAACTGGGCAATATTTTCATTACTGTAATCCAGTACATTGCCTCTTACAAAAGTTGGTATGATATCCTTTTGTGCATTATCCCATCGGTTGTTTTGCAACACAACTACTTTTATTTGCTGTGCTGAGCTAAAAGCATTTAGATCTGATGTGGTAACTGTAAACCTAACTTTTTGATAAGTTGTAAAATTTTGTGCACCTAATAATTGAACCACCGAAGCTGCAACAGACGCTTTATTTTCAACTATCAACAATCTTTTAGTAAAAGCAAGTTTAGCTGTATCTCCGTCTAAAAAAACCTTTAAAAGGTAATTACCCGAACGTATTGGCAACGAATTTTGTTCAGGTAAAATAGCCTGATAATGCGTGTATCTTGTAAGTGCGATAGATGAGTAACGGTAGGTTGTAATCCTGTTTTGTGTAAAGCCTTTTATATAATCAAAAGCAGAAAGGTTAACGGGTTTCCAGTTATAATCACACAACTGATAAGTGTAATAATAGCTTTTAAAATTTCCTTCAAGGTCATCAAACTCAAGTTGGAATCTGTCACCGCTGTTTAAAGTATAAACAGGCAATTGAAGCTGGTTGCCATATTGAAATAACTGTGCTGTAGCAATGTTGGATTTATAAATTTTATCCGGCTCCTGCGCCCATGTTTTTGTACTTAAGAGTATAAAAAAAACATAGAGGAAAAAATTTTTACATTTCATTTACAGCATTAATTATTTATTTTTGAAGGTACAACAAAAAATTTCCGATTTGAACGTTTCTTACTTCATTGCCAAAAGATTAGCATCGGTTAAACAGAAAACTTTTAGCAGGTTCATTATCGGGCTGGCAGCTGCTGCAACTATACTCAGCGTGGCTGTAATGATTGTTGCGCTGAGTTTTGTAAATGGTTTTCAAAGAGTAATAAGTACAAAGGTTTTTAACTTTTGGGGACATGTAAGGGTGCAGCAAAACATTGAAGACAGAATTGGCAATGCAGAAGAATATCCTATTTATGCAAATGATACGGTGGAAAATTATTTAAAGAATTTACCGGAAGTTTCCTCAGTTGAAAAATATGCCACCAAATCTGCCATCCTAAAATATGGCACAGATATAGAAAGTGTTTTATTAAAGGGCATTGATGTAAATTTTAATTTTAACCGACTACAACCATTTTTATTAAAAGGAAAATGGATATCTTTTAATGATAGTGCTTACAGCAAGCAAATAAACATCAGCAATTATACCGCAAGCCAGTTAAAACTTACCGTCGGCGATAGTTTAATTGTTTATTTTTTTAGACAGGATGGTTCCAAAACCCAACGTAGGCTTACCATTGCAGGTATTTATAAAATTGGTATTGAAGAATATGATAAGAATTTTGCTTTATGCGATCTTAACCTCATCAGAAGATTAAATAACTGGGAACCAACCCAAATTGGAGGCTATGAAGTGCTGTTGAAAGATTATAAAAAAACCGACAGTATTTCCAAAAAAATGTATGCTGAGTTGCCGGATACCTGGTATAGTAAAAGCATAAGAGAAATTTATCCGCAGATTTTTGACTGGCTAAATTTACAGGGCCAGTTAAAAAATATTTTACTGGTGATAATGATTATTGTTGCGGCAGTAAACCTTGTAACATGCTTAATAATTCTTGCCTTGGAACGAACTGCAATGACGGGCATTTTAAAAGCCACCGGTGCTACAGACTGGGATATTCAAAAAATATTTTTAATGAATACTTCGGGCATAGCTTTAATTGGAATTATAGGAGGGACTTTATTAGGGCTTGGAATATGTTTACTTCAGCAAAAAACGGGTTTTATTACACTTAATGAAGAATCGTATTATATGTCTGTAGCACAGGCTGATATTGACTGGAGACAGATTGTTGCTGTAGACATTTTTACTTTAATTATATGTATGGCAACACTTATTATTCCAACATATCTTGTAAAAAAAGTACAGCCGGTAAAAGCCATTACATTTAGGTAGGATTTAATTTGTGATGGAATATAAAATGATTCCTGTTGCAACTGCGACATTTAAAGATTCTGCTTGTCCGTTTTTTGGGATAGTTATTTTTTCATCTACAAGTTCCATCACTGCTGAAGAAATCCCTTTCGATTCATTTCCAATAATTAAAATCCCTTCTTTAATTTTATCAAAAGTTGAAAGGTTTTGGCCCGCTAATACTGCAGCATATTTTTTTATGTTTTTATGTTTTTGCAACTCTTCAATAAGATTTCCATAAACAATATTTACCCTGCCAAGGCTCGCCATTGTACTTTGAACAACTTTTGGATTGTAACAATCTGCCGTTGCATTACTGCAAAAAATTGTTTTTAACCCAAACCAATCAGCCGTTCTTATAATTGTCCCAAGGTTTCCAGGATCCTGTATATCATCTAAAAACAAGGTGAGGCTGTTGCTGATGTTTATACTTTTAAAATCAGGCTTTTTCTTAAATACACCCAACAAATTATTTGCAGTATTTAATGCTGAAATCTTTTCCAGTTCAAAATCTTCTACTTCAATAATTTTTTCTGCAAATTGCTTTTTTATTTTATCAGTCAGACAATTCATTCCGCTCACACTACAATATAGTTGCTCACATTCAAAAATATTATGCTGCAAAAGTTCTAAAACGACTTTTGGTCCTTCAGCAATAAAAGTACTGTACTCATCCCTAAATTTTTTGTGCTGTAAACTTTGAATATATTTGACTGCAGATTTATTTATCATACTGAAATTTTTTGTAGCTTTTGCTGCATTCAATAAACTAATGAACACTTTTTGTTTTAAAAATATAATTTTTCTTTTACTGTTGGTTTCTTCCTGTACTTTTAAAATCAAAGCGCCGAAAAATAAACCTTATCTGTTTGCTAATTCAATTGAACTGGTAGGTGGTTCTTTTAATAAAGTTGAAAGACAATCTGTAATACAACGCCTCAACAACCAGTTGGATGACAGCAGCAAAGTAAAAGTAAAAGATGCATTCTTTATTTTGCATTTTATAAAAAGACCTGTTGCATACGATACAGGATATTCGGCTGTTTCTGCATTTAATATGCAAACTTCCATGTACCATTTAGGATATTACAATGCCAAAGCAAGTTTTAAACAAGACACCGTTAACCAAAAAGTAAAAGTAAAGTATAAAATAATTGCCGGTAAACCAACCTTGATTGATACGCTTAGGTATCGCTTAAAAAAAGAAGATTTTCAGCAGATAGCACTCTCCTCTCAAAACCAGACTTTTTTAGTACAAAATACTCCTGTAACGAGAATTGCTGTACTTGCCGAGATAGGAAGACTTGTTGACAGTTTTAGAAACAATGGTTATTATAAATTTACTGCTGCAGAATTAAGAATGCGTGGCGATAGTAGCATTGCATCTCTTACATCTATAAGCGATGATCCTTTTGAACAGTTAAGATTATTAAACGAGGCACAATTAAAAAGAGATTCGCCTACGGTAAAACTCGCTTTAGATTTAAATCTACCTGAAGATTCATCAAGACTCACTAAATATTTGATTAACAAAATTTATATTTTAAGTGATTACAGGGCTGATGACGTACTGAGGGATACCGCAAATATCACGGAGCGAAACTATCCAAACTTTATACACCGTTACCACGAAAGATTATATAGAAATTCCTTATTTGCACGCAATATTACCTTGCTCCCCGGAAATGTTTACAGCCAAAGTGAATATTACAAAACCATAAGTAACCTTACAAAACTTGGCGTTTGGAAAAGTATAAATATTCGTATTGTTGAAAACCTTGACGAAGTAAATAAAGTAGACCTGATCGTAGAACTTATTCCTGCAAGAAAATTTTTATTTGAAAATTCTTTAGAAGCCAGTTATTCCTCTACAAGCAATACGACTGCAGCACTTGGCGGTAATCTTTTTGGTTTATCAGCAAATTTTTCTTTAAAAAATAAAAATATTGCCAAACAAGCCATTAGTATGACACATAACTTAAGACTGGGTGTAGAACTTAATAAAGCAAGCCGCACCAACTTCAACAACTTAATTTTTTCCAACGAAATAAGCTATTCCAATACAGTCTTAAAACCCGGATTATCACCAAAAACAATGAAACTTTTTCGTTTAAAAAGTGGTGATTCGTTTATTAATTCCGGGTTTGCTTACAATAACAGATTAAATCTTTTTAGT
>JANXTG010000234.1 GCA_025352525.1 Ferruginibacter sp. | reverse complement strand
CGGATTTGCTAAAAGCCTTAACCTTTATTTTCAAAACTTTGAATTTAATGCCTCCATATATTACATAGCTAGAGAAGTTGGATGGTGGTTTAAAGGCTATAATTACATCAGTTTTATAGGTCCATTCTTAATGCTGATTTTTCTTTCAATATATGCTGCAATCTTTTTTAGAAAGAGAAAATTATTTTTTAAAGAATTTGCTTTATGCTCACTAATTATTTTATCACTATATTATTTTTTTGCAACTATTGTACATCCGTGGTACATTATAAATCTTTTACCGTTTGCATTAATGGCAAATAAAAAGTATGCCTTTGTGTGGATGGGTATTGCTTTTTTATCTTACAACGCTTACGGCAATATCAATTTTAAAGAAAATTTTTATTTAATTGGCTTAGAATATTTAATTGTAATTACATCCATGTTTTTTTCTTTAAAAAAGGAAAAGGTTACTTTTTCTGATTAGATAATTCAGAAGTTTTATAAACCTTGTTTCCATTTTTTAACCACAAACCCCAGGTGTTGTTGTATGGATGTATATTGTTTGTAATACCATCAGCATCATATACATCCAGCTTTTTATTTTTCCATTCAAAAATTCCTCCGTATAAATTTTGAACATTTGTAAAGCCAGCATTCATCAGCTTTTCAGTAATCTTTTCGCTTCTGTAACCTACTGAGCAATAAACTACAATGGGTTGATGTTTGTCAGTATTTTTTAATTCATCCATATTAAAATCTTTATAGCCAACACTTTTTGCATTTTTTAAATGGCTTATGTTAAACTCTGCTGTTTCTCTTGCATCCAGCAACAAAACTGTATTTTTTATTTTATTTAAATTATCAATACTTATTTCGGGCACATCGTGCTTTAATAAATTTTTGAGTAATAAATTATAGCTTTTGCTTTGAACCATTCTATTGTTTTGTGCTTTTGCTTCGTTGCTGCCCAATAAAAAAATCCCAAACAAAAAAAGTAGTATTTTAAAGTTGTTGATCATTACTGTACCAATTTTTAATGACTGACTCCACAGGTTTATTTTGTGGAGTATAATTATTGTTTGTTAAGCCACCTGCTTTCAAATCATTTACATGCCATTTCCATAAAAAGCCGCCGGCAAACCAACTTTCGGGTACAAATTGTTTATACAATGCCTCGTATGCATTTTGCTGCGCCTGCATATTAACAGGTCCTGTATTATTAGACAGCCATGGTTCTTCTGCACATTTATCAATACTGCGGTAACCATACTCTGTAAAAAGTAATGGCTTCTTTTTTAATTCAGTAAACGCTTTTATGTCTTCATAATGAGGCTTCCATCCAATAAGCAACTCATCTACACTTGGGGTTACTGAACTGCTTAAAGGAAAGTAGGCATCAATTCCAATAAAGTTTAATTTTTCCCAACTTGTAAATTCTTTAAAGCAACCCCAGTTGGCAGCATAAGTTATTTCCCCTTTGTATATTTTTTTTACACTATCTATTAAATTGTTCCAAAAAAGCGGACGTTCTTTTACAGAAGCATCCATTTCAGTTCCTATGCAAAGTATATCAGCGTTATTGTTTTCCGCTATAATGGCATTATGTAAAATAAAGTTTAAATAATTTTTTTCCCATTCTTTCCAGGCACTGTCTGTTTCGCATCTAAAATGTCCTGTGTAAATGCCACCGCCAATCCATAACTGCGGTTTAAGCATTACTTTTAAACCAGCTGCATTTGCAAGTTTAATACAGGCTACAATTCCTTCTTCTCTTTCGCCCCACCATTGTCTGCCTTCGTTGTAACGTACCATTGTTTCGCCTTGCCTGCTAAAAGCAAAAGGAATTATTGAAACCCATTTGGCTCCAATACGGTGCATATTTGTAAAGCAGGAACTGTCAACCGGATTTGGCGGAGCTTCCATATTTACGCCCGAAATAAAATTCTTTCTTATTGGGATAACCTCAGTAAAAGATGGTTTATGATTTGATACGTTACAATTATCTACAAAAAGCAATATAAATACTATTAAAAAATTGATGTTAATTAGATATTTCATTTCAGATCCTTTTACGCATTTTTTAGCATTAGCTTAAAATTACAATTAATTATTAATGTCTTACTGCATCCTAATAAAACTATATAAACCTTAAAACCGTAATTCTAAATTAAAAAATAAACGATGAAATTTTCCCTACTTATAATTTCAGTTGCTATTGTATTCTCTTCCTGTTTTTCAGGCATTCCAAAAGGGAAAAACAATTCTTTTTTGCATGAAGAATGGACAAGCCTTTTGCAAAAACACGTCAACAAAGCAGGCTTTGTTGACTACAAAGGTTTTATCAAAGATTCAGTAAAATTAAATACCTATTTGGCCAAGTTAAGCGATAATGCACCTGCAAACAGCTGGAGCAGAGATGAAAAATTTGCTTACTGGATTAACGCCTACAATGCTTACACTGTAAAATTAATAACGAGTAATTACCCTGTAAAAACCATTAAAGAATTGGGCGCCGCCAACCCAATCATATTTGTAAATACGGCCTGGGATAAAAAGTTTTTCAGAATTGGCAACAAAAAAATGACTTTAAATACCATTGAATTTAAAATAATCAGAAAGCAATTTAAAGATCCACGTAGCCACTTCGCCATCAATTGTGCATCTATAAGCTGTCCTAAATTATTAAATGTAGCCTACGAAGCAAAAACATTGAATGCACAGTTAGAGCAACAGGGTAAAGCCTTTTTGGCCGATACCGAAAAGAATAAAGTTTCCGCAACCAACCCTAAATTATCTTCGATTTTTAAATGGTATTCCGGTGATTTTGAAAAAGGTCAGACCAAAATTGAATTTATAAATAAATATGCATCGCCAAATTTAAATGTAAATGCAAAACTTGATTATTTAGATTACAACTGGAATTTAAACGAACAGAAATAACATTTGATCGTTTATTATAAGGCATTTCAGTACTTTAGAAAACGGATATTTTCTCAATGAGTAATATCCGTTTTTTGTATCTGCCAATAAAAAGTTTTAAAAATGCTATATTGTAACATAAAAGCTACGTGTTTTTTCAATGTCTAAAAAAGTAATCATAATCGGAAACGGAATAGCAGGAATAACCTGTGCAAGGCATATAAGAAAGCAAAGCATTTTTGATATAACTGTCATATCTTCTGAGTCGAAATATTTTTACAGTCGTACCGCCCTCATGTATATATATATGGGTCATATGAAACACGAGCACACAAAACCTTACGAAGATTCTTTTTGGGAGAATAACCGCATCAACCTTGTGCAGGCTCATGTTGAGCAAATATCTTCTGCTGATAACAACATCCAATTAAATGATGGAACCAATCTCAATTACGATTTTCTTGTAATAGCAACCGGAAGCAAGAGCAATAAATTTGGCTGGCCCGGTCAGGATTTGCAAGGTGTACAGGGTTTGTATAATTTACAGGATTTACAAACCATGGAGCAACATACAAAAGATATTAAACATGCAGTTGTTGTTGGTGGCGGATTGATTGGTATTGAAACTGTGGAGATGTTGCTAAGCAGAAATATTACTGTGAGCTTTTTAATAAGAGAGAGAAGTTTTTGGGATACAGTTTTGCCCGATGAAGAAAGCAGGATGATAAATAAAATAATACAGCATCATAAAGTTGATTTGCAACTGGGTACAGAATTAAAAGAAATTAAAAGTCATAATGGGGCAAAAGTTACATCAGTTATAACCGGCAATGGAGAAGAAATTAATTGTGGCTTTGTTGCCTTAACTGTTGGGGTTAGTCCAAATATTTCTTTTATAAATAACAGCGGAGTTGAGACTGACAGAGGTGTGCTCATCGATCATAATTTTAGAACAAATATTAAAAATATTTTTGCCATCGGCGATTGTGCACAGTTTAAAACGCCATTGGATGGCCGGAAGCCATTAGAACAGGTTTGGTACACAGGTAAATTGCATGGCGAAACTGCTGCCAAAAATATTGTTGGTTTAAATGCCGAATACCTGCCTGGGCATTGGTTTAACAGCGCTAAGTTTTTTGATTTGGAATACCAGACGTACGGATTAGTTTTAGCACAAAAAGCAGATAATGAAGATTGGTTTTGGTGGCAGGATAAAAAGGGAGAAAAAGGAATCAGAATATTATGGGATAAAAATACACTGTCATTTAAAGGAATAAACGCCTTTGGTATAAGACTTCGACATGAAATTTGCAACGACTGGCTCAATGATAAAACACCGGTAAATACTGTCGTTCATCAACTCCGGAAAGCCAATTTTGATCCTGAATTTTTTAAAGGGTATGAAAAAGAATTTGCAGCAGCTTTCAATCATCAAAATATTTTAATAAAAAATTAAATTTTAATTATGGAGATGGACATGTCTTTGTCGCTGGCAAACCATGCTGAAAGCAATCCTTTAAATAATAGAATGAAAATGGGCGCAGCACTTGTTGCTATTTCGTTTTTGGTTTTATTACTAGGACTTTTCAACCAATTTTATAATCCTATTTTATTGGGCATATTTATTATAATGATAAGTGCCGGAAGTTTATTTTATACAAACGGTTTGTATGCGAACACGGTTGATGGTATAAAAAATAATGGAGTGATGTTTCAAAGCCTTACCAACCGTGGGTTATGGGCCTGGATACTTGGAATTGTATTAACGGGTTTCTACATCATTTTATATTGGTATCCTCAATATTTAGGCCTAAATAAAAATGGCAACACAGGGTTAGTTCGTTTTTTTGACCCTCTTAGTTATTTACTAAACGGCAAGCAGGCTTCGCAATGGTTTGTGTACGGAACTTTTTATACGCTTGCAATTTTATTGATGGGCATAAAATTTATAAGAAAAAACAGGCACAGTAAATACCAGGTTTTCAGAACTGTTTCTGTTATGTTTTTTCAAACAGCATTTGCGTTTTTAATTCCCGAATTTTTAGAAAGCTTATCTGCTGATAAAGCATATTTCTCAAAAGATGTAAAAAATATGTGGCCGTTAAATATATATTTTACTGACCAGTGGAACATCGATGGAATGTTGAAAGGCGGCAACCTTGGTGCATTTATGCTGGTGATGGGCATTGGTATGATTTTTATAATATCGCCTATACTTACTTATTTTTATGGAAAACGCTGGTACTGTAGCTGGGTTTGTGGTTGCGGTGGTTTGGCAGAAACTGCAGGCGATCCTTTTCGACAGTTAAGCGATAAAAGTTTAAAAGCCTGGAAAGTTGAAAGATGGTTAATTCATACGATACTTGCTTTGGTAACTGTTATAACTGTTGCAGTTTTGTATACAATGTTTTACGATAATCCTTCATCATACTGGTTAAATAAAAAATCTTTTTCCATTTTGGTGATTGTTTTTTTCGCAATAATTACCTCTATTGTTTTACTAAAACGAAAAACTATTTTTAAAGATTTTGATAAGAAAGCTTTTATCATAGCATTATCTGTTATGGGTTTTACGGTTCTCTGTCTTATAAATATTTTGATGAGTAACGGCAGAAATGTATTGTTTTTAGATGCGGGTATTTTAAGACAAGGATATGGTTTTTTTATAGCATCTGTATTTAGTGGCGTTATTGGCGTTGGGTTTTATCCAATTATGGGTTCAAGGGTTTGGTGTAGGTTTGGTTGCCCAATGGCGGCAATTTTAGGGCTTCAACAAAAGCTTTTCAGTCGGTTTAGAATTACAACTAACGGCAGCCAATGTATTAGTTGTGGCAACTGCAGCACTTACTGCGAAATGGGTATTGATGTTAGGTCGTATGCACAAAAGGGTCAGGATATTGTTAGAAGCAGTTGTGTAGGGTGCGGCGTATGTAGTTCAGTTTGTCCGCGGGGTGTTTTAAAACTGGAAAACGGGCCAATAAAAACAAAAAAACTACAGGGACCTATTCAATATGTAAACGGAGCTTTTGAGGTAACTGAATAAAGAAATAACTTTGCAGTAATGAAGATTTTTTTAATAATAGCGCTCGTATTTTATTGCATCACAACCTTGTTTATTTTTTGTTACACGCTGTTGCAGTTTCATCTCACAATAGCGTACATAAAATTAAAAAAAAGAAAAAAACATACTGATGAAGATGCTTCGTTGAGTAGTGAGGAAGTTTTTGTAACTGTCCAACTTCCGTTGTACAATGAACCTTATGTTACAGAACGACTTATAGATGCAGTCTGTGCATTAGACTATCCAAAAAAAATTTTAGAAATTCAGGTAATTGATGATAGCAACGATGAAACCATTGAAATTGTTGATAAGGTTTCAGCTAAATGGGAGAAGTTGGGGATTAATATAAAAGTTATTAGAAGAGAAGACAGAAGCGGTTTTAAAGCCGGTGCATTAAAGCATGGGCTTGAAATTGCGAAAGGAGAATTCATTGCAATTTTTGACGCAGATTTTATACCATCAACTGACTTTTTAAGGAAGACTGTTCCGGTTCTAAATCAAAAAGGAATTGGTATGGTGCAAACAAGATGGGGCCATACGAACAGAGAATATTCGTTGCTCACAAAAGCGCAGGCATTTTGGCTGGAAAATCATTTTAGAATAGAACAGACAAGTCGCAGTAATTTAAATCTCTTTTTCAATTTTAACGGCACTGCGGGCATCTGGAAAAAACAGGCAATTTTAGAAGCTGGTAACTGGCAGGCAGACACATTAACTGAAGACCTTGATTTGAGCTACAGGGCACAATTGAAAGGCTGGAAATTTTTATATCTGGAAGATGTTATTTCTCCCGCAGAATTACCACCAACACTTTCTGCCCTCAGAGGACAACAGTTTCGGTGGACTAAAGGTGGTGCAGAAGTATCAAGAAAATTAATACCTGCGTTATTAAAATCGAAGCAACCTTTAAAAATTAAACTGCATGCTATTGGGCATTTGTTAAACTCAGGTGTTTATCTAGCCATTGCTATAAGTGCGTTTTTAAGTATTCCGTTATTACTTATAAAAGACATAGTACCATCTTTAAAACCAATGATGACGGTGGGTACAGTTTTCTTTTCAAATTTTGTTGTATTGGCAGTAGCTTACTTTATAGCAACAAGAGATTATTTCAAAAATAAAAATATCTTCCAGTTTGTAAAAATGTTTCAGCTTTATTTATCGTTTGCAGTTGGTATGAGCTTTCACAACAGTATTGCTGTGTTGCAAGGTTATTTTGGAAAGCGTACGCCGTTTATCAGAACCCCGAAATTTAACAACGAAAACAACGGGCAACTTGCATTTAAAAGATTTAGTACAGCAAAAATTTCAAACTCTTTTATTATTTATATTCTACTTTTTTTGCTTTTTCTCACAGCAGCGGTTTATGGAATTATTTCCAAAAATTTTGGATTTCTTTTGTTTCACCTCACGCTCACATTAGGCATGGCGCTGCTTTTATTCTTTGATTTTAAAGAATCGACATCGGTGAGGTAATTGCACTAAAGAGATTTAATGGTTTCAAATAAAACTGCAGTTAGGATTTTATCTGCAGCGGATGCAACTGCAATAATTTCTGAAATATTAACTGGTTGTAAATTTTCGGGATCACATTCATCAGTCACCACACTTATTGCGGCACATTTAAGACCGATCTGGTTTGCAACAATAACTTCAGGCACTGTACTCATACCCACCAAATCAGCTCCTGTGGAGCGTAGCCATTTATATTCAGCTTTTGTTTCAAGATTTGGTCCCATAACAGCAGCATAAGTTCCGGTGCTCATATTTGTATTTTGTGTAGTAGCTATTTGTAAGATATTTTTCATCAATTCTATATTATAAGGTTGATTCATATCAACAAAACGTTCACCAAATTGAGGATCGCTTATACCTCGCAAAGGGTTATCTGGTAAAAAATTTAAATGGTCATTTATTACAACCAAATCTCCTTTTCTATATTCAGGATTTAAACCTCCGGCTGCATTACTTAAAAATAAATCAGCAATGCCCAATGCCTTCATCACCCTTATCGGAAAAGTAATTTGCTGCATGGTATAACCTTCATAATAATGAAACCTGCCCTGCATCGCAATCACATTCACATTTCCTATTTTACCATAAATTAGATTGCCTTTGTGAAATTCAACAGTTGCCTCCGGAAAATTTGGAATGTCTTTATATGGTATTACAATCTGGTTCTCAATTTTATCTGCCATCGCACCAAGACCTGTACCCATTACAATTCCAACAGAAGGATTTTTAATTCCTTTGGATTGTAAGAAATTGGCAGTTTCTTTTATTTGATCAAAAAGCATTGGTTATTATTTTAAGTTTATAGACTTGTGAGGTAAAAATATTAAAATCGGGTTCAAAAATTAAAAAACTTTTTGGAAAGCACAGGCGATTTTGGAGGCAAAATCTTTTGTACAAAATTTATGTAACGGAAATTGCCGGCTCAATACTTTGCAAAGTATTACCAATAATACAAAACCAAATTTTATTTTTAATAATCCGGTATCTACGCCCTTGCAAATAAATCCTTTGACTTCATGTGAGCAAGAGCAATTAAGTGTAAGGTTTAGTTTTTAAGTAAAAAATATTTTCGGTTCCGAATATTTTTTAATCTTCAACAATATTATTTTAATTAAACATTAATTTTGTTTTTTTTGAAACTCGATCGGTACAATCAGTTTAAAGCTAATGTTTCTCCCCATATTATATACGCCTGTACGACCTGTAGCATTATTAATATCTGTATATTTTAAACGGCTCATATTACTTTGATAACTAACATCATTTAAATTATTGACAGCTAAATAAATGGAACAAATTGTTTTGTTAGTCGTTTTTATATCTGTACCAATACCTAAATTAAGTAAAGTATATCCTTGCGTCGCTGTCTCGTTTCCAAATTGGTAGTAAAATTTATCTTGTTTAAAATAATGATCTATTCCAAAACTGATATAGCTGTTTTGAAATGTTTTATTTAATTTTTGAGCAGAAAGTTTAAGTTTAGATTGCCATTTATCTGGAGGTGTGTAGGGAAGGTATTTAGTGGAAATATCCTGGTGTAATTGAATAGCCCTTACCACAGCGTAAGCGGTCTCTAAATGAAGCCAGTCAATATGATGAGGATGAATATTGATCATTAATTCACCCCCCGACAAGTTTGCATTTCCTGCAATATATTTAAAAACAGGACCCGCAAAGCCGGCAACATTATCTTCTCTTATCGAATCTCCTCCGGCAACACTTTCTAATTTTACCGGAAAAATATAATTGTTTATTCTATTATTAAATG
This sequence comes from Ferruginibacter sp., assembly GCA_025352525.1. GTDB lineage: Bacteria > Bacteroidota > Bacteroidia > Chitinophagales > Chitinophagaceae > Ferruginibacter. The sequence continues at coordinate 16,416 of JANXTG010000234.1, read as the reverse complement.
CATTTAATTCCGCAGTAATATTATCAGTATTTATGCCCAATGTGCCGTCTATTTGCAGGCTGTTCTCGGGCTTTAAATTGTGTTCGCCAATTTCGTAAAATGGTGTACCATCATGTATTCCGTTTTGTCCGCTTTCTGCAGCAGTTGGAGCCCTAAAACCTCTGGCAACATTTGCTTTTACATATATTTTTTTGGTAACATCATAAGTAAAACCGAAACTGCCTGAATAGCCGGTAAAGTTTGAACGGTAGTCTGTAAACCTTTGTACAGCATAGTTATCAATTTTTGTTAAACGAATCCCCGCTGAATCTACAAATAAATCTTTGCCATGAAATTTTCTTGTATCAACTCTTAAGCCACCTGTTACAGATAATTTTTTCAATGTTTTTTTTACAATAGAAAATGCACCAATATCAAATAAATTATATTCTGGAAGTACAAAAACAATTCCTTTGTCTTTAGACGATTGCAGCATACCATTTAAACCAAATGATACATCCCATTTATTTTTTTCGGGTAATACGTACTGCGCATCATAATTAAAAGTTTTTAAAGAAAAATAGTTGTTATAAATATCGCCTTTGGTTATATCATTGGCTTCCTGCCTATAATTTATTTGCAGACCTGCTTTAAAACTTAACCTACCGCTTCCTAGAACAAAACTGTTATCTAGAACAGCTTTATAATGCCTTACATGCTGATGAATGATTGGATAGTTATAATATTTTTTATTTTCATCTGTAGGTGCTATGTCAGTGCTGTCTGTCCCATCGCTAGCTAAATAATGCTTTTTAAAATTACCCGATGCACTGTCTCTTAATCCTTCTATGATTCCTAATTTTAAATTAAACATACTTAAAACTAAATGCGAATAGCCCCATTTTTTATTGACCCCAAATATTCCTTTCAAATTATTTTCGCTATAACTGGAGTTCCAAACATAACCATCATATTTATTTTTATAATTGTGTGCTTTGAGGTTGGTAAATAGCAGATCCCAACTTAACCCTTTATGATTACCGGCCAGGTTTGCAGAACCATCAATTAGCCCATTGTTTGTTTGAAAATTACCGGCTAAATTTCCTTTAATATTTCCTTCATTTACAACAGTAGGAGAAAGAAAGTTTATTACACCTGCCATTGCATCAGAACCATATCTTAAACTTGCAGGACCTTTTAAAACCTCCACTTTATTAATTGAATTTGCGTCAATCTCAATACCGAATTCATCAAACCATTGCTGCCCTTCCTGCCTTACTCCATCATTTATTACTACCACACGATTATATCCCAATCCTCTTATTACAGGTTTTGAGATTGATGGACCTACCGTAATTTGAGAAACACCAGGTATTGTACTAATGGCATCAATTATATTAGAGGAGGCAATTTGGAGCAAATCATTTTTATCCAATATAGCTACAGGAATAGAAGTTTCGCTTTTTTTAGCAGCTTTTGCAACGCCTGTAAGTACAACTTCATTTAACACAAAACTTTGAGGAGCAAGAGCAAAATTAAATGTTGAAACTCCTCTGATATTTATTTTTGCTTCAATTGATCGGTAACCTATTAAACTTATCTCAACTAAATAATTTCCTGCTGGAATATTTTTTAGCTGGTACTCACCAAATGAATTAGATACGGTGCCAATTTTAAGATCGGGGATATGAATAGAAACTACAGATAGTGGTTGTCCATTTTTAATATCTTTAATATTACCGCTTATTTGATTTTGAGCATTTGTATTGGTTGATTGAAATAATATAAGTATGTACAATAAAATTCTTTTCATAAAAAGATTTAAACATTAAATGGTCCACTAAAATCATACAGATAATAGTGTAAAAAATTGTGAGGAGATAATAAATTAGGAAATTAAAAAACTTTCTGGAGGTGGGGTTAAAACCTTGCAGGAGTATGTAACATAGTAATCCTGACGAAATTGGTTTTTTGAAAAGGAAATATCTTGATTATATTTTTGTCTGCAAAGATTGAAACAGTAGATATTTGAAAATCTTACGCTGGCTTTATGTACGTTAAGTTTTGGATCCAAAGATTTTGTTACCTGAAACTCAGTATTAAAGTGTTCATAAATATTTTCTAAAGTTTCCTGCTCCTGCTGATCTTCTAAAACGTAATAATAAATGCTGTCGTTTATTAATTCAGTTTTGGCAATATCATATAATTTTTCACTATACCACAATTCGTTTCCAGAAATAATATTGTGGCCGGTAGAAGGTATTTTAATAACCTTAATATGGTTATTAGCAAGTTCTTTGGAGAGATTTTCTTTAGCTTCAAACCTGGCTTCGCTAAGTGTAATGTTTAGCGATAATTCAATTAAGTTGCTGCTAAAAATTAAAACCAAAAACAATATGATCGAAATGATTTTCAAAAATTGGTTATACTGAATTTTAATTTTTTTTTGTTACAGGGTAATTTACTTTCTAAAACGCACCAAACGACTTTCAAAAATTATGTAAACGTTATCTTTAGAAATCACAAAAATATTTTAGATTTTCAAATATAAGAATATTAAAAACTAATGCAAGAAATTGGTAAAAAAGCTGTAATTATAACGGAGTTAAAAAATAACTTGGTAATACCGGAGAAGGTTATAACAAGCCTTCTGTAATTTACTTTTATCTAGTTTGAATTTAATATTCTATTTATTAAGAAGGAAAACTTTTAAATAAAATTCCACTGGTCAGTTAATGAGAAAAACTGTTTCAATTAAATTTTTTAAAATATTTTGTGTTGAATATTTATTAAAAAACATTCAACTAAAAAATTGCAGTAAAACCTAAAAAAATTTATTGTTTTATATTACATAATTTTATGTATATTTTTTGCAGTTATTTATCAAAAGCCAATTCACAATTCCTTAATGATAAATTATTATCATTCCCAACATTTATACGATCAATTATTGAAAAATATTCCATTGACTTGGATAGAAATGCAAGAATACTTTCTAAATTATTATTATTGAAAGGCTTGTCTGATTTGTTCCCAAATGAAAAAATAGATTTAGAATTATTACAAACAACCGGTAAACCAATTTACAAAAATCTTCCAATACATTTTACCAGTTCCCACAGTCAAGATTTGGTGGTGGTGGCATTTTCTAGAACGCAAGAAATAGGTATTGATATTGAATTTAAAAAAGATTTAGATATAGAAATATTAAAAGACTTTTTGCATTTGCAGGAACAAAAAGTACTTCAAAAAAGTAAATCAAAATCTGAACTTTTTTATTCTTTATGGACAAAAAAAGAAGCATTGCTAAAAACATCAGGTACAGGAATAAATACAGATTTTAAAACAATAGATTGCTCAAAGATTGAAACAAACTTTGATGGTCAAAAATATTTTTTTAATGAAATACTGTTAGATGATAATTACATTTGCTTTATTTCGAGCAGAGAAAAAGTAATAAAAATAGATTGTAAAGAAATTATTTTTTGATGGACTACAACCATTTTTCATAAACTAATCTTACAGCATTAAACCCTTTATTAACCAACCAGTGTTGCATTGTTTCGTTGTTGCTTAATGTGTAACGTATTATTCTTCTTATGGGTTGTTTTGAATAACTTTCTACAAAAGTGTTATTGAGCTTTCCATACACACCTAAATTTCTATATGTTTCTTTTACATATCCCTCGGAAATATATAAGTCGTTTCCTTCACCAATTTCAAAATTACTGTTGTCTTTAACTTCTACAAAACCAAAAATAAAACCGATGGCTTTTTGCTGATCGTAGGCTACAAAAAATTTTCCATCAGCTTCTTCTTCACATTCCATCATATACTGCAAATAGTCCTTTTTTATATCTTTCCAATAGGCTGTTTTAATATTCAATGAAAGTTCTGAAACATGCAATGCGCCCACCAATTCATCAACTAGGGTTAAATTATCTTTTATTAAAATTTGACTAATTACTATTTCTTGGCTCATAGATTTTTTAATTATAGCGGGGTACCAATTCGATAACACAAATTGCATTATTTCATCTTCACCGGACTTCCTATCCATTCAGTATTATCAGGTAATTCCTCACCTTTCATTAATAATGATAGAGAATCTACTGTTACATTATTTCCTATTTTACTGTCATATAAAATAATTGTACGAGAAGATACTGTACTTTGTTTACCTATATCTACGGAACCAATTTTCATTATTCTATCTTCAAATAAATGTGTCTGCGGGCCACAGTCTTCGTTCAACATCGCTTCATCATCAATACTCACCATATCGTATTCAGTAATGTCTGTCGTATTTAGCCACACTCTTTTTCCAATTTTAACACCTAAAATTCTCATCATCATGGGTAACCACATCGTTCCCCGCAGTTGGTCTAAAAAGAAAATTACGCTCAATGCTTCATACACACAGGTAACGGCTTCGCTAAACCAGACTTTGTAATGGTACATAGGAAAAGCACTTTTTTTATATTTCCCAATCAAAATCCATTTTAATAAAACAGTAAATAAAAATCCCGGAATTGCCATAAATCCTAAGTAGTAAAAAGGAAGTAAAAGCAATAATTTGGGAATACTTTCTTCCAATAAATCATGACTAAAAGCAATGAACAATACGGAGCTAATCATCACTACTGTCTGTGGAATAATAATACGCAAAGCTTCTATAATACCTCGGGCAATTTTAGTTTTTAATGCAGGTGCAAAAGTTTGTGATTTATCAAAGTTTTCCATTCGTTGCCGCATTGGCAAACCAATAGGAGGGGAGCCAAACCAATCTTTTTCATTGCTGTTCTGAAGCTGCTCATCAGTAGGCGGTTTTGATAAAACACCAATCAGCATATCATTGCCAAGTGAATATCCTTGTGGAATTACTCCGCTGTTACCAACAAAACTGTTGTTGCCGATAATGGTTTTTTGTAAAATTAATTCCTGATTTCTTACATCATGTTCACCTAAAATTACTGCGTCAGCAATAAAAGAATTTTCGCCAATTTCCAGCAGATGGTGTGTAACATCACTAGCGGTAGAAATCTCAGAATTTTTTCCAACTTTAGCCCCTAACATTCTGTAAAAAGTTGAAATATAAATACTCGCATATAAAGGATGTAAAACAATTAAAGACAAGTTCATTAATTGATCTTTAAACCATTTTTTATAATAAGTAAAACTATATACCGAGTAAGTTCCAACCTTCATGTTTATATTGCATAAACGAGAAAGACCGCTTATAACCAATATAAATAAAAAAAGGTAGCAAACCGATAAAAAAGGTGTTTGCAACAGATAGGTAAAATCATAATTATTTGCATTATCATCCAAAACATACAGCGTGTAAAGCGTAGGAAACAATGGAAGTATTACTATTAATGGAAATAAAAACAAAGAGAAAAAATAAATTACACAATAGTAATTTCTTTTAATTTTTGGAATTGTATTTACAACAGGAAACTCATTTTCTGGAACTGTTTTTATTTTAACAGCAGGGCTACCATCCCAAATTTCTCCTTTGCCAATTATTTCATCCGTTTGTAAATAACTTAAATCCTGTAATTCACTATTTTTTTCCATCATAGTGTTGCCACCAAGTACTGCAGATGATCCCAAATAGGCGTTTGCTTTTATATGTACCGTACGCAATTTTAGCCAGCCATTTTCTATTGTTGCATTATCTATAACACAGCCCGAACTTGTACTTACATTTTCATCAATAGTTAATAAATCTTCTGCCCCAATTTGTAAAGTACTTAAAGTGGCAGACGGATGTACTTTTACGCCTAACATTCGTAGATATTTTGGATACAAAGCAGTGTCCACAATAAATTGAGAAGGTAGCAAACGCTTCATTGCTTGCCAAAGCCACCAACGGTAATAATGCCAACTCCAAAGTTTGTAATCGCCTGCCTTAAATTTTCCTAAAAACAATCTTTTAAATACTAAAATAAAAGTTGAAAATACAAGCGGTATTAAACTGTATAAAATAAATGCACTCAACAAAGCATCCAGATGTCCGTAATCATTTACCACAAAATAATAATAGCTTAAATATGGAAAGAAAATTTGAATAGCTAACAAACCATAAATAAAGAACAGGCTGATGGTTTGTGCCAAATTGCATAAATAATATTGTATTGTTGAGGTACGGGAAAACGCTTCTCTTTTATGGGTTGATTTAGTCTGTGTTTTTTCTAAATTTTCTGCAAAAGCCTGTAACGGCCTGTGTTCGTAAATATCTTTTAAAGAAGCATTTTTTAAATTAGCTTTTTGCCTCAAGTGAGAAACTAATGTTGCGGCTAATAAGGAATGACCACCTAAATCAGTAAAGAAATCCTTTTGTAAATCAACTTCCTTTCCCGGAAAAACAAATTGTAATGTTTTAATTACTTTGGTTGAAACCGAATCATTTTCATTAAAAACTAATTCTTTGGCAGTGGTACTTGTTTGTATAAACGATGGGGGAAACGGCAATTTTTTTCTGTCCGTTTTTCCGCTTGGCATTGATGGCATTACTTTTAATTCCACAATTATAACAGGAACCATGTAAGGAGCTAAAAAAGAAGCTAAACTTTTCCGAATATCAACTTCATTAAAATTATAGCCTTTTTGAAGAGTTACATATCCAACCAATTGTTCTTGTTGGTTGCTGTCTTTTCTTATAGCTACCGAAGCTGCTGAAATTCCTTCCAGTTGATTTATTCTGCTTTCAATTTCGCCCAGCTCAATTCTGTAACCCCGAAGTTTTATCTGGTCATCTATTCTACCCTGAAAATCTATAAATCCATCTTCCTGAAAAACAACTGCATCTCCGGTTTTATAAATGCTGTCTCCATGTATTTCTGAAAATGGATTTGGTAAAAATTTTTCGGCAGTCAGTTGCGGTAAATTAAAATATCCTTTGCTTACACCCGGCCCTGAAATGATCATTTCACCACGCTCTCCTCTGGGAACAATCTCCATTTTTTCATTAACAACCGCTATATCATAATTTGGTAAAGGATTACCAATAGTAATTAAATCATTTTTATTTAATGAAGCCATATTAGAAGTAACTGTAGTTTCAGTTGGCCCATAACTATTATAAAACTTCCTGTAAGTTTTGGCCCATTTTTTCTGCACTTGAGGTGTACAGGCTTCGCCGCCGGCATTTACAATACGCAAAGAAGGTACTTCATCAATAATAGCTAAAATACTTGGCACAGCATGTAAAACAGTTATTTCCTGTTCAATTAAAACGTTGCTTAATTCATCAATTGCCTTTACGGTAAATTCATCGGCTATCCACAAAGTTGCACCGGCAAATAAACTAATCCACACTTCCTCGCACCACATATCAAAGGATACCGAAAAGCCCTGGTAAACTTTATCACTTGAATTGATTTGTAGAACATCATTTTCTGCACGAATTAGATGGCATATATTTTTATGTGAAATTAATATTCCTTTTGGTGAACCGGTACTGCCCGAAGTAAAAATTACATATGCCCAATTTTCGTTTGAAAAATTTTCAGAGAAAGAAGTTTCAATATCTTTTTTAAATGCGGGTATTTGCAGTGGTTCGCAATGGATATCAGCATCTGTATCTGAAAAATAAGTAGTAACATTTATATCTGTAAATACTTTTTGAATACGTTCTTTAGGCATCTCCCTGTCTAATGGAATGTATGCGGCACCGGTTTTTAAAATTCCTAATATTGCAACAGGTAATTCTAAACATCGTGGGTACCAAAGCCCCACCGAGTCACCCGGTTTTACGCCGTTGGCTTGCAGATACAAAGCAATCTGACTACTCCACTCATCTAATTCTTTGTAGGTAATTGAAGTTTCTTTAAAAATTAAAACCTTTTTATCGGAAAACTTTTCAAAGGATGGTTTTAGTAAGGAAATTAAAGTTTCTTTTTTGATAAACTCAGGCGCAATCTTGCCTAAAATAAAACTCTTTAAAGCCATAAAGATTCTAGTTTTGTTTGCGAAAATAATATTTTATAAGTTCATGGTTTTAAAAGAATCTTTATAAAAATGGTTTAAATTTTTTACCCTGAATAGTTTTAAAATTTAATTTACGGTAAAAACTTTTTTCAAAAAACTTTTTTAAGCCTTTAAAATAGTTTAGTGGAAAGGCTAATTGCCAGACTTTTTTGCTTGTATTTTTTCATTGCCATTACCATATGTAATGATGGCCTTGCAAAGCTGGTGAAACAACAAAACCGATTTGTATAACTAGTGGATTACACATATTGTTGTTTGGGTAACAGCCTTGTCTGATATTTTTTTAATTTTTTTAATGCATACTTTTTCAAAAAACATATATTGTAGTTGCTGTCGGTTTAAATTTTGACATTTTGTGTTGCTGTATCTAATGATTAAAATTAGCTGCCAATAAACTGTTTATTATTTTAAAAAAAAAGCTGCATGAAACGAGTAAAATGATAGCAATATTTATTGTCAGTCGTTATAATGATATATAACATTTAATAAATATATAAATAGAATGTTACCTTACGATACCACATAAACAGCGCTAAAATGATTAAAAAATATAGAAGTGATACTGTAGATTGGAAACAGATATGGAATCCTAAAAACTTTTACTTATTTTTTTAGGCACTTCTTTGGCTGTGCTGGCCATGAAAGGATTTATGATACCCAACCGTTTTATGGATGGGGGCATTACCGGTATCTCCATTTTATTGCACGAAATATTTCATTTCAATATCAGCTTTCTGGTAATTATTTTAAATGTTCTGTTTGTCTATCTCGGTTATAAAAGGATCGGGAAAACCTTTGCTGTACAAACCTGCATTGCAGTAATGCTGCTTTCTGTAGGCTTGGTTTTTATTGACATCAATCCTATCACTCGAGACAAATTACTCATCGCTATTTTCGGCGGAATATTGATGGGGACCGGTGTTGGTCTTGTTATACGGGGTGGCAGTGTTATAGATGGTGCCGAAGTAATTGCCGTATTTACCGGAAGAAAAACAGGTTTTTCCAACAGTGAGATCATCATGCTTATTAATACGATAATCTTTGCGGTGGCGGCATTACAGTTCGGCCTGGAAACGGCTATGTATTCTATCATCACTTATTTTACTGCAAGCAGGGCTACCAATTATATAGTTGATGGCATTGAAGAATTTACCGCAATGAATATTATCTGTTCACAGCCGGAGGAAATAAAAAATTTATTGGTGAACGATCTTGGCAAAGGCATTACTGTTTACAAAGGTGAAAAAGGATTTTTGCCGGGCAGTTTTGAAATAAAAACATCTGCTGATATTATTGTAACTAAAATTACCCGCTTAGAAATTAAACAGATACAGGATGCAGTATTAAGTATAGACCCCAAAGCATTTATTTATGTGCAGAGTATTAAAGAGGCAGCAGGAGGAATTTTAAAACACAAGGCGCACGCAAAGTAAAATGGATACTTGAGGTTTTATTTCAAAATGTTTTTTAGAGAGGCATAACCTGACCACTTGTTCTGTAGTATTTAAAGAAAAATATTGAACCAAAAACTTCAGACATTATTAGATTCCATTTAACAGTCGGGACATTTAAGTGTCGATGAAAAAGATGCTTTCGCAAAAAAGATAAAAGAAGTTGATAAGGAAATAGAGATAATCTCTTTCAAACTGATTCGTACAGAAAAAGTAAAACGTACCACTGACATTTTACTCGAAGAAACTATTGAAGAACTGGAACAAAAAAGAAAAGCTATTGAGGAAACATATCGTGAATTAGAAATTGAATCGTCACTTCTAACTCAATACCGGCTGTTTCAAACAGGTTGATTTGTTGTTGCCTGCTAATGTATCCTTTGTCGCCAATAATCATGCAATTACCAAACAATTCTTTTACATCTTTTAAGTAATGTACATCATGTACACTGGCCTTGGTTAAATCTATTGATTGTATTACTCCGGCAGCTGAACAAACACTATGTAATTTATAGCCATAAAAATATTTTTTCTGTGATGCACAGTAGCCTTTATCATAGAGAGCATACCATTTAATAGTTGTTCATCAGAAATTGCCAACCATTTTAAACCGGGTTTCCCAGGCATGCTTTAATGTACAACTATCCTAAAATAGATAATAGACTCCTATTTACAAAAGCTTAAATTAAAAAACAATAAAAGTTGGGTTTAATTTTCAAAATAATACCTTTATTTTCAATTAAAAATAAAAATATAATGAAGAAAAAAATACTAATTGCCTTTTTATTTGTTGTATGCATGAGTTACCAATGCTTATCTCAAACCTATATCTCACTGGCACCAAGCGTTACCAATACAGCAGGAACTTTTGCAGAAAAATCAAATATTGCATTTGAATTGGGTAAACAATGGGATGTTTTTAGCTTAGGTATCGACTTTGGCAAAACAACCCTAGCGCCTGTTACTGGTAGGGATACAAGTAATTATTTAGAATTACGACCTAACCTTAATATTTTTCAAGAAGGTAAGTTTACAAATACATTTACGGCTGGCATAGGCTATATTTTTAATGCTAAAGAAAGCCTACTAACGGAGCTTACCTATGGAATAGAATATTCATTTTCAGAAAAAATACACTATAATATCTTTTTTGGGCAATATTTTTACAGTGGCAAAACCTCTGCCAGCAGCGTATCATTCTTCGGTGTTTCGGCAGCATACTACTTCTCTCCTAATAAAGGCGGATCGATTTTTAAAAGAAGTACTGTAAAAAATTGATAAACAATACCAATTATTAATACAGCGTATTTACTTCCACTAAGCATTATTTGTTCTCCATTTGCTCTAATATCTTAATAATCATTTTATTTTGATATTTAAGGTGTGATAATATTGTTTCAGTTTCCAACTCTGCCTGAAGGTTAATTTTCAAGTCTGTTTCTGACCAATATCGGCATTTCTTGATTATATATTTTGACCAATCATGATCAGTGGCATTAAAAAAAGTTGAATCATATTCAATATAAATAACCAAAGTACAAATCCTGAATAAGGGTCAAATTATGCTTCTTTACTCGCAAACATACTCTAACCCAACCATATAGATGTCCATACAAAAAATCCCATACTACCTGCATGTTCTGTCATTCATAAAGCTAGCTTATCTAAAAAAATTGGTTACCCTTTGTTTTATTTTCCAATTTCACGATATCTTTTCTTTTTTTAATAAAGTCTGAAAAAGAAATTGGTATCAAATTGTCAAAAGTTTTGCCCTTTAAAAAATAAGTATAAGCAACTTAGGCTACCAAAAAAAACGTACCGCAGCAGTGCATAGGATTGCGCCAGGTGTCCGCTACGCAGCCAATGCATCGGCAAATCAGATTTTTAAAAAATAGAAGATACCCTAACCAAACTTTTGTACGAACGTATGCATGTAAAGCTGTAAACTTAAAAAGGAAAGCTTATGAAGAAACTCCGCAGCAGCACAGTAGAACCCGTACTCAAACTTGGTAAATTATTTAGGCATGCGCCGGGTAAATACCTGGGGTATAACGCAAGCCTATAAATGTATGCTTATGGCCGCCATTGCCTACAACCTAAAAAAACTACTGAAATTTACAACAAGAAAAGTACAAACTAATCTAGCAACTATGCAGGTAAACCTGTAGGCTTTATTTTTAACCAAAACAAGCCTTCATAAACTAATATATTTTTAATTGGTACTACTTTGTTTAAAACAAAACTCAGGTTGTAATTAAAATTAGCTTGGTGCAAAATGCTTCTGATGGAGTTAGATTATTTTTTAAATGGTAGTTGTACATCAGCCACCACTATTGGCTGCAGTATTACCTATTAGTCCGATATCTCCTTTCCAATAATTTTACATATTCAATAGATTCTTTAGCAAACTTTGGTGGATTTTTAGAATCTTTAACTGCAGCCTTATTATACAAGTAAATAAACGAAAATGGATTTTGTACAGTTTTTATTAGTTCTTTTCTATAGCCATTCCTAACAATAATATCTGCCATGTAATATCCAGGGCAATGTCCGCTTGTCCATCGAATTAAGTTTCGGTAGTCTTTCTCTTTTAGAAATATTGTGCCATTAGATTTAGCCAAATTTAAAAGGCTACTGTCAATTTGTTGTACTATACTATCAGCTTGGTATAATAAAAAATCTTTGAACTTCGACCCAACAGGTAATTCATCATCATGAGCCACATTGTAGACTTTGTCAATCATATCAGCGGTTCCTTCATTTTGAATTACATTTAAGATATACATAATGCCTTTCTCATTTTCTGATATGTTTTTAAATATAATTCCTTTTCTCAAAACATGATGCATTTCGTGACCCCCAAAAATCCCTGGCTTCAATTTATCCTGTATATAAATTTGCCACATCGTGGCAACTATAATACCTTCTCCTGCTATAGCGTCATTTTCAATGCCCAAAAAATGAAAATTGACTGTTGTATCTTTTAATTGTAAGCGTTTCGGCAGCCATTTAAACGCATTTTTATAAATATTTTTTATGTAGACGGGACTTAAAACTTTTACTTGATATTTCTTTAATTCATCCTCATATTTTTTATACATGTAAACCTTAAAAGTCATCCAATAAGAAGACGGGTCTTTGTCATTAGCTGCAATCCTAATTTGTAAAATGCTATCGTTTTTAGGCATGTAAACGATTTGTAGTGTTTTCCTTAATCTTTCTAGGTACAAGCTGTCAAACCCTTGGTTTTCTACATAAATTTTATTTGGTTCAATCTGTAGAAAATCTTTCCAATCTTGGTGAGATAAGCTGTCCCCTCGTTTTAAAGGCTCTATTAATTTCCAGTAAGCGTCCAACGGGGCAGTATTTATTTTTTGTGCATTTGATACAGAAAAGCAAAAGGTCATTGTAGTCAAGCAAAAAAGTAATCTTAAATAATGTTTCATAGTAGTAAAATTACCGCCGGCGTTAGGGCTTTGTGCAGGTGTGGCATTAGAACGCCTATCGCCCGTAACCGCTTTCAGTCTTTTAATAAAGATAAATGTTTAGAAACAATCTTTGGTGATGTTGATCAAGCCCGAATTTAAGTTCGTATATGCAGAACTGTTGATTGCTGCAACCTCGAGGCACAGCTTGCACAGTTCATCCTGTTGCCTGCCGTCATAATGTTTAAAGATAAAAGTCTGTCAAAAATTTAGTATGGTCATCTGGTGTCAAAATTATTTTTTTATTGTCATTTGTCAGCAACAACACTGTTCTGTCTTTACGTGTTGCATACCATGTCATTTTCCCCATTTTTATATTAACAAAATATCCAAAATATCCAAATAAACCACCAATTCCAAAAGTCCGAAGGGACCAACCAATTTTATCTTTATCTATCAATTCAACGCTTTTAATATTTACTCGGTCAATATTTACATCCAAAAGAAGTCTGTGGATTGTGAGTTTGCCATTTGCAAGGTTATAATTAATTGGTCTAAATGCAAATGCAATAAAGTAAATTAAAATCAATGCCACGGTAGTATAAATTGGGACAGCTCGCCCTACATCTTTTATGATTGAATATTGTCCAATTATGATAACTGCGAATAAAACTGTTATACTAATTGTTATTCCTTTGGCTAAATTGTCTAAAGATGTTTTGTAAGTCATACTTAAAATTTTTAAGTTTCGCCTTAAAGCTAGCGTTTTCGGCTTTGGGCAGGTGGGGATTTATGTTCTGTCTGCCCACAGCCGCTGCTAAATTTATAACTAAAAGTTTAATAATTTATTCTAATGCCCAGCTTTATTCGGCGGCACGAACTGATGTCGAAGCTTGCACATAGTTGATGATATTTATTCCGCCCCATTTACCAAAATCGGCTACTGGCTGCTGGCTTAACGCTTCAAAATCCAAATTGTATTAATATCATGAGCAGTAACCCATACGTAATTTTGTGTAATCCGTACGGCACCACTCCCGTAAACTGGAGTATAAATTGATTAATAATGTTGGATAAAGAGTTAATAGACTGTAAAAAAATTCCTTTTGTTGCTCGAACCCAAACATGTCCTGCTCCCGTGGCTATATCTCCACCAGCTCCCGGCACTTTAGTATTCACAATAGCAACAACTTTATTTTGTTCAGGGTCAATGTGGCTTACTGTTCCGTCTCCTTGATTCAAAGTCCAAACGCCGTTTTCTCCGGCAGCAAGAAATCTTGGAGTTTTTCCCACGTTAATAGTTGCTACTACTTTATTAATTTTTGGGTTAATTCGCTGAACTGAGTTTCCAGTGGTATTCGTTATCCATACGGAGTTAAAATTAAATACAGCACAATGAGAGTTGGGCAAAACTGCAATTAATGCTTGAATCTTATTTGTCTTAGCACTTATTCGAGTCAGTACACCAGTACTATCGGATAAAACCCATAAAGAATTGTTGCCGATTGCCAACATAATTTCACCGTGCTTATCAGAAATTCCACAAGGAATTACTGAAAGTAATTTTCCCGTTCTATTATCAATTCTATAAATTACTTTTTTGCTGCAACTGGCTACCCACAAAGAGTTCAAACCTACAATCATGGTTCCACAGGCACCGGGAACTGGAACACTTAGAATAGGTTTCTTACGTTTTGCCGAAAGTTTTTCAACCCGGTCAATATTTAAAATCCAAACATCGTCTCCAACTGGTGCTAAAAAGTCTGGTGAGCCTGGCAATTTTAATGTAGCAAATGCTGCGCTGTCAATTGATAGTTCTTTTGGTACATCATTGTATTGGGAAAACAACAAAAATGAAATCGCTAAAAAGTTAAATAGTAACAAAATTCACTATACACGGCTCTTACTCTTATTTCAAAACTTTCGATTGAGTTATTATCCGCCCTGGATTCTTAACATGTACCCTTCACCTTTCCTTTAGCGGAATTCCATTTAAGATGGTGGACATGAGTTTTGGTGCTGATTTCGGAGTGCTTACCATCAATGGTGATGCGGAGATAAACTGCAGAATCGCCGTTTGAATTTTTCCTGTTATTTCTTATAAATGATAAAAGAGAAAAGGTGTGTTTTTGTAGCATTGGGTATAATATGAACGAAGTGGTTAACAAATATTATACTATGTGAACAAACAATTATAATGAAAGAAACAAGAAAAACAATTTCTTGTAATCCTTTTTTGGCGTGGTTTTCAGGCTAAAGCGGTGAACAGGGGAGTAGTGGAATTCTGTTCACCGATCTGTTCACCATTGTATTGAAAAGGGGTGGTTTATTTTGGTTGTTCACCTAAAAGAAAAAACCCTCAAATCATTGATTATGAGGGTTTTTACTGTGTTTTGATGTTGTTTTTTGTGACCGCGTTAGGATTCAAACCTAAAACCTTTTGATTCGTAGTCAAATGCTCTATTCAGTTGAGCTACGCAGCCATTTTTTTTTGGACTGCAAACATACGGATTTATATTTTCCAATTTTATAATCCTGATAAAAAACTTGCATGAATATAATCGACAACATTTACAAGGCTTTTTGTTTCTTCAAAAACTTTTAATTGTCTGTCTGCTCCTGTTCCCTGTTCTAGCATTTTATGTACATGGCCTATAGCATTTGCACTGCCAAGATGTGGTATTACATCATCAATAAAATCAAGTAATTCATAAATTAAAACCCTGGTGTTTACTTCCGATTCTTTACCAAAATCTATCATGCTGCCATCAATTCCGTACCTGCTTGCACGCCACTTATTTTCTGTAATAAGCCTGCGGTTATACATCATAAAATTTAAATTTTGTGCACGTAATTTATACAGCTTTGCACAAATTGCTTGAAACAGACCTGCAATAGCAATTGTTTCCTGCACCGTTAAAGGAATATCGCAAATGCGAAACTCAACTGTATTAAAAAATGGATGAACCCTCAAATCCCACCATATTTTTTTTGCATTGTCAATACAATTTGTTTTTACAAGCAGCTTTATATAATTGTCATATTCTTCAATACTTTCAAAATGATCAGGAATACCTGTGCGTGGAAATTTTTCAAAAACTTTTGTTCTAAAGCTTTTGTAACCGGTTTTCCTGCCTTCCCAAAAAGGTGAGTTTGTGCTTAGTGCAAAAACGTGGGGTAAAAAATACCTTGCGCTATTTGCAATATGAATCGCCATTTCACGAGTTTCCATACCAACGTGTACATGTAGACCAAAAACCAAATTACTTCTTGCAGCTTCCTGTAATTCATTCACAATTTCGCTGTAGCGTACATGTTCTGTAATTAGCTGACTTTCCCAATGGCTAAATGGGTGTGTGCCACTGGCACCAACCCAAAGGCCCAAGCCATCAGCTATGCTGCTTATTGTTTTTCTTAAAGTGGAAACATCCATAAAAGCTTCATCAACGTCTGCACAAATATCTGTACCAACCTCAACAACTGCCTGGTGCATTTCGGCTTTCACTTTATCCATTATAATTTTCTGCCCTTCGTGTACAATTTTTTGTTCGTGGCTTTTAAGTTCA
>JANXTG010000203.1 GCA_025352525.1 Ferruginibacter sp. | reverse complement strand
AGAAAGAGAAAAGATTTCTAAGGGCGAAAAAGACAATCCAATCCCAACAAAAGTTGGAGATAAATCATCTATCAAATATGTATTTTACATTGTAAAAGAAAACAGAACGTACGACCAGGTTTTGGGAGATGTAAAAGCAGGAAATGGAGATACAAGTCTGATGTTATTTGGTGAAAAAATTACACCTAACCAGCATAAACTGGTAAACGAATTTGTATTGTTGGATAATTTTTATGTAGATGGAGAAGTAAGTGCAGATGGGCACAATTGGAGCTTGGCGGCACATGCCAACGACTACCTTGAAAAAACATGGCCTACAAATTATGGTGGTAGAGGTGGTAAGTATGATGCTGAAGGAAACAGAAAAATTGCGAGCCCCGACAGAGGATTCATCTGGGATTATTGTAGAAGAGCTAACGTAAGCTACAGAACCTACGGAGAATTTGCAGATGATTATAAAGCCAATATTCCTGTTTTAAAAAATCACTTTTGCCCGTACTTTACCAGTTGGGACCAGAGTGTAAGAGACACCACAAGATTTAACCAATGGAAACAGGAATTTGATTCTTTATTTTCCGTAAACGCAGTGCCACAATTTAATTCGCTGCGATTTATAAACGACCATACAGAAGGACAAAGTATAGGACGACCAACACCGTTTGTACACGTTGCAGACAATGATTGGGCGGTAGGTAAATTTGTAGAATATCTATCTAAAAGCAGCATCTGGAAAGAGACAGCAATTTTTATTTTGGAAGATGATGCACAAAATGGTCCTGACCATGTTGATGCACACAGAAGTACTGCTTACTTAGCAGGTGGTTTTGTAAAGCGAAATTTTGTTGATCATACTATGTATTCTACTTCAGGCATGCTGCGCACCATTGAATTAATTTTGGGACTGCCACCTATGAGCCAGTATGATGCAGCTGCAGAGCCAATGTGGCGTTGCTTCTCAGCTACTCCAAATCTTTCTCCATTTATTTCTGTGCCTGCTAATATCAGTCTTTCTACAAAAAATGAAAAAGACACAAAGAGTGCAAGGCTTAGTAAAACATTTGATTTTTCACAGGAAGACCGGGTGCCGGATTTATTGTTTAGCCAGGTGATTTGGAAGGCCGTAAAAGGAGAAGATAGTAAAATGCCATCGCCTGTAAGAAGTGCTTTTGTAAAAGTAAATAATAAGAAAAAAGATAGTGACGATTAATTTTTTAGTAAGTACGTTATGATTAAAAATGCAGCAGCAACCGCCAAGGAAATAATTAATTTATACGAAATGTTTGGCAATGCTGATTACATTGGTGAACCGGTTTCGCAGATAGAACACATGTGCCAAAGCGCAGAGTTAGCAGCTGATGCCAAAGCGGAGGAAATTGTAATACTTGCTGCGTTTTTGCATGATATTGGACACTTGTGTGCCATTGCATATCCACAACAAAAATTAGAAAACACAAATTACTATAGTGTTATAAACCATGAGCAACTTGGTGCTGATTTTTTGAGCAGCAAAGGATTTTGTGCAAATATTATAAACATGGTTTCTAACCATGTAAATGCCAAAAGATATTTAACCTATAAATTTCCAGAATATTTTTACCAGCTATCAGATGCAAGCAAAGAAACACTTCAAATTCAGGGAGGCCAAATGACACTGACAGAAGCCATGACTTTTGAAGCAGATGCATTATTCAACAATTACATAATGCTTCGCAGGTGGGATGAACAGGCGAAAGAAGTTTACAAACCATTGCCTGATTTATGTGTTTACAAAACAATGATTGAATCACATTTGAAAAACCAACAAAAGTACAAATAGTATGAATATAGAGTTAGTTGTATTTGACATGGCTGGTACTACCATTGAAAACAATGGAGAAATTGCAGCTGCTTTTCAAACAGCATTAAAACATTTTGGTTACGATGTGCCAACAGACGCAATAAATATGGTGATGGGTTATAAAAAAACAAAGGCCATTAAAATGATGTTGAATCTTTACGGGCCACCGAATAACATTTCTGAAGAGTTGATAGAAGATATTCATAAAATATTTTTGAACGAAATGATTGAGCATTATAACAATGTAAATGAAATAAAGGCTTTGCCATATGCTGAAGAAATATTTTTATTTTTAAAATCTAAAGGAATTAAAGTCGCACTTGATACCGGTTTCACTAAACAAATTGCTGATGTAATTATTGAAAAATTAGGCTGGGTAAAAAATAATGTTATTGATTGTATGGTTTGCAGCGATGAAGTACCTAAAGGCAGACCTTATTCTTTTATGATTGAAAAAATTATGCAACAGGTAGGCGTTACAGATTCGAAAAAAGTAATAAAAGTGGGTGATACGGAAGTTGATGTTAATGAAGGTCTAAACGCAAATTGTATGTACTCCATTGGCATTACAACGGGTACGTTTACCCGGGAGCAATTATCACTGCACAGGCCTTCTTTTATTATTGATCATTTAAGTGAATTAGAAAAAATAATCTGTTCCTAGTTTTTTTATAATCTCTATGCCTGACACAAAAATTATCAGCAAAAAAACAATTGGTTTTCAAAAGTGGTTACAGAAATATCCTTTGCTCCTGGTTATTTATTTATCAACCTGCGCTTTTGTTATTTACACCTGTATGTATGGCTTTAGAAAACCTTATACGGTAGGCATTTACAAAGACATTTATTTTTTAGGTATTTCATATAAAATATGCTTGGTAATTGCACAGGTTTTAGGCTATATGGTCAGTAAATTTTTTGGAATAAAATTTATTGCCTGCATGCAGCCAAGTAAAAGAGCATTATACATTGTGTTGTCTATATTAATTGCATGGTTATCTCTTTTTGTTTTTGCAATAGTGCCGGCGCCTTATAATTTAATTTGCATGTTTATAAATGGTCTGCCATTAGGAATTATTTTTGGGTTGGTTTTTGGGTTTTTAGAAGGTAGAAAAACGACCGAAATAATGGGAGCGGTACTTGCCAGCAGTTTTATTTTTGGCTCTGGAATTGCAAAGTTTGTTGGTAAGTTATTGTTACAAAATTTTAATATTGCTGAAAAATGGATGCCATTTGTGGCGGGTGGTATTTTTATTCTTCCCTTATTTCTTTTTGTTTTATTGTTAGCTCAATCGCCTTTACCCAGCCAAATGGATATTGATAACAGAACTCAAAGGAATCCCATGAATGCAATCGAAAGGAAAAAAATATTACAACAGTT